>JAEWXO010000043.1 GCA_023458875.1 Bacillota bacterium
ATGGGTTTATCGCTTTGAGTTTTCCCGTGAGTATGCTCGAATCAGAGGCGGGCTTGCCTTGACAGAACCAGTGCCTGCATGACAAGATAGAGTGCCTACTGGACGACATTATAAATGGGCGCTAACACTACACCTTTTCGGTAAGTTTACCGTTATTTAATATCAGCTGACGTTGACATCTAGCTGCAATACTTGGATTGTGAGTAACAATAATAATTGATACACCGTCATTATGTAAATCATTAATTACGTTCATTATTTCATTTTCTGTATTTTCGTCAAGAGCTCCCGTAGGCTCATCTGCTAATATTAATTTTGGATTACGTATTATGGCTCGTGCTATTGCTGTACGTTGACATTCACCTCCAGAAAGCTGATACGGGTATTTATCAAGCATGTCATAAATATTTGTCTTATGTGATATTTTTTCTACACGATTTTTAATTTGAGACTTTGTAAGTCTCATACATTTTAATGGTAGGGCTATATTTTCATATACAGATTTATTTGATAAAAGGGCATAATTCTGGACAATGAAGCCTATTTCGTTAAGTCTGTACTGAGATGATAATTTATCATTTTTTATATCTGTTTTTTTATGATTGAAATAATAAACTCCGCTGTCTGGAGCATCAATTAAGCCAATTATATTAAGAAGTGTAGTTTTTCCAGCTCCGCTTCTGCCCATAATGCTTATTATTTCTCCTTCGTTGATTGATAGTGAAATATTATCAAGAATGATACGCTTATTATAGGATTTGCTTATAGAATCAAGTTTAAGTAAACTCATATTATTCCTTTCCCCGAATAGATGTTGAAATGTTTATTGTTCTAAAACAAAAGATGGGATATATTGATGATATAGCGGTCATTATAATAATCGATAAAAATAATTTGATAAAATTAATCTGAAAACCGGCAGTTAAAGATAGTACGTATGCGGCGAAAACAGCGATTAGATTTAATATTATTATTTCAGATATTATACTCAATACAATATCTTTTCTTTCAACGCCATTCATTATATAAATAGCATAATGTTTTTTCAGCCTAGCTATTTTTACACTTAAATTTATAGACATACATATTATTGAAGTAGCACATACCAATGTAAGAAGTATTACCAGAACACGCTGTAATTGTTCTCCTTCTAACCCCCACATAGATAAATAAAAACCGTTACATCCTTCAAATGTAAAAGGTAGTATATCTTCTTCAACACATTTCTGAGTCAAAAGGTTCTGAAGCCAATTAATATCTGCGGTTGAATAAACATAACCGGAGCATTTATCCAGATATAGCTTTAAGGCGAAATATGGATTATTTATTTCATTTAATTCAAGTGAAGGCAACACTATCATATCATTCAGATACTCAATATTTTGTCCGTTATTTATATAACTTTCAGATGAAATAAAGCCTTTTATATAGCAATTTAATTCTATTCCCAGATAGCTTATTTTGATCTTTTGATTTATTTTGAAATAATTGGTGTAGTTGTTTCCCAAAAGTATGGGAATTTCATCATCTAATATGTAGTCTTCAGGAGAGAAATAGTCACCGTTTGAAAGCTGAATATCAAAATACTCAAAAAAATTTATATTTGCCTGAAGGCTTTGATATGTGAAAGGAGTAGAAGTTCCTGAAGAATAGCCTTGTTCAAATTTTATAGGAAGATCTACATCTTCAGTATAAACAGCTTGTCTGTTCATTACTATATATTCAAAATTATCATTGCTGTTTTCCCATAAAAATAGGTTTTGTAATACATTCACATTGTCATATCTGGCAAAAAAGATATCTTCTTCTTCATCAAAATAATTGTCGTGGATTTTATACAGATCTTTTGTAATTGTATTCAGACGTTTAACAGATTTTCCTGACGCGTCAAACGTAGACATAGCTACACTTATCGTAAAAAATGATAATAACAGCTGAATTAATATCAGAATTGTTTTTCTGGGTTTGTACGAAAAAGACATTTTTAAAAGTTCAATAATCATTTATTCAATATCACCGGCCTTTATATTTTTTATAAGGGAAATTTCTTTTCTGAGTATTAACAAAAAATAAATATCAAAAACAAAAAATAAGGTAACAGAAATAATAATCAGTGATATCAATGAAAAACATGATTCGTGTACAGATAAGATAGTAGCTAATATTGTTCCAGTTATTACTGAAACGGATGACATTGTGATGAATTCACACATAAAACTTTTATATATCTGATGATTAGTAAAACCATTTATTTTTAATACGATTATTTCGTCATGCTTTTTATCAATTAAGAAATAAATAAGAACAAAAGAGTTTACCAATAATATAATCATAAAGCATTTTGTAGTTATTGACGAAGACATTCCTGTTTTAGTAACATTTAAGATGCCGGAATTATCACGTTCAAGTATTGTAACTTCACTAAATATGTTTGTATTATTAACAAATTCATAACTTTTTTCTGTAGAAGGTGAGTATATAATGTATTGAACATTTGTATATAATAAATCATTGTTTATTGTTAATAAAACCGTTTTATCAAGTTTGGTAGGAAAGTCATAACCTATAATACCAGTGACTTCATAATAGTTTCCGTTGTACACGTAAAAATTTTTGCCGTTAACATTTTCTGTTTTTACTGATTTTCCGACTACAGCTAATTTTGATTTATCTACAGAAAAATCTTTTTCTGAAAAGAAATTTCCAGATATTAAATCAGGATAATCAATATTTCCCTTGAAGATAACACCTCTTATATCTTCTGAAGTAGAGAGCTGATTATAAAGAAGCATATTTTCAGACATGCTGTTATAAATATTAAAATAATCAATAGTGTCATTAGTCTGATAAAAATAAACAGATTGTTTATTGTAGAATGAGTTACTGATCTTATCAAGTTTATTAATTTTATGATTATACATAAAAGTAACAGATGTTCCTATAGTGGTGGCCAACAGAATAATAACAGAGAGTAGATGGCTTATATTTAATTTTTTTCTCATTTATCCTCCATATATAACTGAATTTTAAGATAGTATTGAAATGTATTGATAATATTAGATTAGATATTATATATTTAGTAAAATATATAATATTATGTAATTATTATATTTTGAATGATATCAAGTTCCCCAATAACTTTTAGCTACACCTGAATCTAGTGTTTTATAAAGCTCTTTGCCAGAAGTTGCGTAAGATTTTCCTCCTACTGTTGCACTCCACTGTCTGTCGGAATCACAATAAGAACCGCCACCCATATACCATGGATATTCGAATCGGGCTCTGGTATAGCTGGAAATATTAGTTCGAGTTCCGTTTCCAGTAGTTTGATATGCTTGCGTATTAGCCGTAACCCATCTGTATCCTTTATCCCAGTTAATGTTTGAACTATGATCAGCATTAATAGAAGCTGAGACAGCAGGAATGCTTAACAGAGTTATAGCACAAAATGACATTAATACGGCTTTAATCTTTTTGTTTTTTAATAAATTCATTGTTTACACCGTCCTCAATTTATTATTATACATTTCAATATCTACCTATGGATTAATTATACTACTTTTTCCTCCTATGTCAATTGGCAACATATATATATATATTATTCAACATAATTAAACATAGTTAACAAAAAAATGAATTAACTATATAAATAAGACATTTTTGATTATGTAGTATTATTGAAGTATATCAATTGCAATCTCATAGTTGGAATAGAAATTTTCAACTATAACAGATATTTATATTCACAAGGATAAAGATATTAATAATATGATAGGTAAATTAATGCAAGAAATATTTAAATGTGGTTAATAAATACAAGAGATAGTAGGTTAAATTTTAAAGTTTTGGATTCTTAATTTATAGTCTAAAAAATGCCGAAAGATTAAGAGTTTACTAGAAGTTATAGTATATTTTCCAGTAGAATAAAAAAAATAAGTGCCTTAACAATTGCCAAAGCACTTATTTATGTGATTCTAAGTAATAAGCTGTTTAGCAGACTCGAACTGCCGACCTCTTCCTTACCAAGGAAGTGCTCTACCACCTGAGCTAAAACAGCATTAACTAACTTTATAATTATAATATAAAAAAGCTTATTTGTCAACAAAAAAATAAAATTTTGTTGACAAATAAGCTACAATAAAATTATTTATACCAGATTAAAATCAATATTTCCGCTGTTTACATTTGCACCTACGCATTTAATTTTAACTTTATCACCCAGAGAATAAACCTTTCCTGTAAGTTGTCCTTTCAGTGATGTCATTCCGTCAAAATCAAAATTATCAGGCATTGAATAAATGTGTACGAGACCCTCTACTGTATTCGGAAGCTCAACATATATACCAAAATCTGTAACAGAGGATATTATTCCTTCAAACTCTTCGTTTATATGAGAAAGCATGTACTCTGCTTTATAGCAGTCTTCACACTCGCGCTCAACCTTGATGGCGTTAAGCTCTGTTGTTGTGGAGCGTTCTGATGAATTTACGACAAATGCCTGATATCTCTTTGTCAGCCACGCCTGATCATATCCTGCAAGAAGGTCTGTTATTATTCTGTGTATTGACAGATCCGGATAACGTCTGATAGGGGAAGTAAAATGAGCATAGTCTTTTAGAGCAAGTCCGAAATGTCCTACAGGATCCTGAAAATATTTTGCCTTTGCCATTGAACGTAATAATATAGTATTGATAACCGGAAATTTAGGATTGTCCTTGTTGTTTTTAAGAATTTCAGCAAAATGTCCCGGCTTGATATTTGAAAAATGAGGAAACTGTATATTCATGCTTGTAAGATATTGTTTCATTGTTTTGATTTTTTCAGCAGAAGGATCTTCATGAATACGGTATACAAATGGTATTTGCTTTGTTCTGGCGAGGTTAGCTGCACACTGATTTGCAAGAAGCATAAATTCTTCTATAATCTGTTCACTTTTTCCTCTTTGCCTTGGTATGACATTTACGCAAATATCGCTTTCATCAATAATAAGCTTGCTTTCCGTTGTTTCAAGCTGAGGCGAACCTCGTCTGTCACGGTTGACGATAAGAATATCTGCAAGCTCATTCATAAGCGATATATTTTCTCTTACACATGAATATTTTTTTGAAATATCATCTGTCTGAGCGTCTTTTAGAATAGCGTTTATTTCAGAATATACACCCTTTACCCTGGAACATATTACGGTTTTGTGAAATTCGTATTTAAGGATTTCACCTGATGAATCAAGCTCCATCATGCATGACAGGGCAAGTCTGTTTTCATTAGGATTCAGTGAGCATATCCCGTTTGAAAGTTCCTTAGGAAGCATAGGTACGACTCTGTTTGCATAATAAACACTCGTTCCTCTGTGAAGAGCTTCTTTATCAAGTGAAGAGTTTGCCTTTACATAATGTGAAACGTCAGCAATATGAACACCAAGATGATATCCGTTTTTTGTGCGTCTTATTGATATGGCATCATCAAGATCCTTTGAATCCGCGCCGTCGATAGTAAATATGGGTTCATCTCTTAGATCGAGTCTGTTTGAGAAATCATATTCGTGTACTCCCGCAAATGATATTTTTTCTGCTTCACGGGAAACCTCCGGAGGAAATACAGGGGCGATTCCGTTTGAAATCAGTACAGCCATTGCACAGCTGCTTGCTTTTTCGGAGCTGCCAAAGCATGAAATTATTTTTGCCTTGTGTTCGGAATGACGCTGTCCTCTCGATACTATTTCAGCCAGAACCTTGTCTCCCGGTTTTGCTCCGCATGAATTGTCAACTACCTTTACAGATGTCTTTGACATTGTATCCGGAATAATAAAATACTGGTTAAATTCCTGAGTAAGCACGCCTGAAATCTGTGCTGTAGCCTGTTCAAGGACTGAAATTACTTCACCTTCAGGATTGCCTGTTCTTGATGGAATAAGTGTAGCTAGTACCTTATCTGACGGAAGAGCACCCAGAAGAAATTTTCCCGGTACAAATATCTCAGTCTTATCATCGGTTTTTTCGAGAAAACCGAATGTTTTGCTTATTCGTTTTACGACTGCCGTAAAATACCCCATTCTTGCGCAGAGTACGTATCCGTTTTTCTGTTCAAATATCATTCCGTCATGTTTAAGTTCATCCAGAGCAATATAAAAAATGTCTGTCTCCGTTTTTTTTATTTTGCATTTTCCGATAATGTCTTTTCTTGTTGTAGGTTTTTTTCCGTTTTGATTTAAAAAGAGTAATATTTTGTTTTTAAAGTAGTTTGGTGTGTGTTTTGTATTGGCCATTGTCCGGACTCCTTTCTAAAAAAAAACTCCTGCAGATTGGTAATAAAACTTTAAATCATTAATAAAAAGTCAGTTACCAAAAAACAGGAGTAGTCAGCGGCTGATTAATCTTTGCCAATCAGCGGCATAATATTGATTGCCAATGTAAGAACAAAGAAAATAACGATGCCGACTCTTGTTGCTTTTACCAGCTTAGCCTCTTTTGTTCTTCCTTCATTCTTTCCGTAGAATGAATCGGTAGAAGCACCTGTGATAGCTGAAGTCATGCCGTTCTGTGAGTGGTTGTCCTGACACAGGCAAAGAATTACTATACATACGCAGCAAAGAACCAGCAGAATTCCTGTTACAATTTCTTTTGTACTGATCATTTTAAAATCTCCTTATGGATATAATATTATCTAATTAATTATATCATAGATGAATATTAAAAGCAATAGTAAAATAAAATAATAATAATCTTTTAAAACAGCATATATGACAAATTTTTATGAGAACATGGATGTAGGCGTTGCGGTATAAAAATTAACAGCTTTAAATTCAAAATTTATCAAATAAAAAAAGGGCTGTAAAACACCCCTTTTATATTCTTCAATAATACTTAAAATATAAATATATTATTACTTATCTCTGTTCGCAGATAAGCTTTATTGCTGTTCTTTCATCACCATCAATGGTTATGTTGGTAAATGCAGGTATGCAAATTAAATCAACTCCGATAGGAGCGAGATATCCACGAGCAATTGCAATAGCCTTTATAGCTTGATTAGCAGCACCGGCTCCGACAGCTTGCACTTCAACTGCTTTCTTTTCTCTGATAACACCTGCTATCGCACCAGCTACTGAATTTGGTGATGAGTGTGATGAAACTTTTAAAATTTCCAAAATGAAAACCTCCTAGTAAAATATACATTCATTTAGTGTGTAAAGAAATCGCTCGGTTGCAACTACATTATACATTAATCAAAATACAAATGCAATACTTGGAACAAAACTTTGTTAATATTATCTTAGAATCAACCTTTCAATTTTAGTGGATATGCCAAGTTTAGTATCAATATTAATGACGATTGCATTAAGAAATGCCGGATTATCGGATTCTACGAACCGAACGGGGGTTTTAAAACGAAGTTTGTCAATTGCAATAGCTGAAGTTACCCCGAGTACAGAATCCTCAGGCCCGGTCATTCCGACATCCGTAATGTATGCTGTATGATCCTTTAAAATTGTTTCATCGGCAGTCTGTACATGGGTATGAGTTCCGATAACTGCGGTTACACGTCCTGCAAGATAGTGACCCATGCTCTTTTTTTCGGCAGTTGCTTCGGCGTGGAAATCAACAATGATATTGGGAGTGTCAATCAGGGAAAGTATACGGTCAACGACTGAAAACGGATTGTCGAGAGCATCCATATAAACAGTACCCATAAGGTTTATTACTGCAAGTCTGAATTTTCCGAAGTCAAATATGCCATATCCGTGTCCTATACATCCGTCAGGAAAATTTGCAGGGCGTATTATGTTTTCAAGCTCAAAAATGTCTTCGGCTTCTTTTCTCCTGAATGCATGATTTCCGGTTGTAATAATATCGGCACCGTAATTTAAAAGCTCATCTGCCGACAATTTTGTTATTCCGTTTCCGGGTGCAGAGTTTTCTCCGTTTATAATTGTTACGTCTATCTCATACTCCTTTTTGATTTTATAAAGATTTTTTTTTATAAAATCACACCCGGATTTGCCGACAACGTCGCCAATAAATAATAAATTCATAGTCATAGCTCCTTTTCATTTTCTATTTTACCACGTATAAATAAAAAAGCAATGCTTACTTCTTGTAATATATTAAATTTTGTGATATAATTTAAAAAATATATTCAAACTATAATTGAGATAATGGGATAACATCATGTTTTTTTCTATTCTGAAAATAAACATAAGCATTACATTTTTTAATTAACAATTATATTTTTATTAGGAGATGATTTGATTGATAACTGTGGAAAATCATATAGGGAAAATAACCGTTTCAAATAGATATCTTACCGATCTGATATGGAATACTGTTACCGGTTGCTTTGGCGTAGTTGATATGAATGCCGGATCTATTTTTGAAGATATTGCTTCATGTTTCAGAAGACGTACAGGATCAGGTAACGGTGTTATTATTAAAGTAAAAAACAACAATCTGTTTATAGATATCCATATGTCTGTCACATTTGGTACAAATCTTTCAGCTGTTGTGAGCAGCCTTAAACATAAAGTAAGGTTTGTTGTCGAAGAAGCAGTAGGAATAACGGTTTCAAAAATAAATGTTTCAATAGATAACATGAAATGTTAGTCGGGAGGAAAAAATTTGATAAGCGGAAGCCTTTTTAGAGATGCTGTTATAAACGGCGCAATATGCCTTGAAAGCAACAGACAGCAGATTGATGAACTAAATGTATATCCCGTCCCGGACGGTGATACGGGAACAAATATGTCAATGACAATGAATGCTGCCAAAAATGAGCTTATGCTTCTGGCTGACGATACAGAAATTTCAAAAGTAGCTGATGTGGCAGCATCTGCGCTGTTACGTGGGGCAAGGGGAAATTCAGGAGTAATACTTTCTCTTTTGTTCAGAGGATTTTCCAGAGGAATGAAAAATCTTAAAACAGCAAGATGTGAAAACCTGGCGAATTCCTTGGAGCTGGGAGTTCAGGCTGCGTATAAAGCAGTTATGAAGCCTACAGAGGGTACTATTCTTACGGTTGCAAGAATGTCATCACAGGCAGCCCAGGAAGCATTGCAGAGTACAAATGATCTGGTTTTGTTCTGGGAGTCAGTATGCAATGCAGCAAGCGAAACACTGAAAAAAACTCCGGATTTTCTTCCTATATTAAAAAAGTCAGGAGTTGTTGATGCCGGCGGTAAGGGACTACTTGTTATATTTGAAGCCATGCTCGACATATTCAAGGGAAATAAAATTTCCTATGTACAGAATAAATCAGACAATAAAAATACCATTTCCGTAGCAGGCTCAGAAAAAAGTGATACTGAAATCAAATTCACATACTGTACGGAATTTGTCATAACAAAATCAAAAGAATCCAAGGACTGCGCTTCACTACGGGCATATCTTGAAACTATAGGAGACTGTGTACTTGTAGTTGACGATGAGGAAATAATAAAAGTACATGTTCACACAAACAATCCCGGTTCAGCTTTGGAAAAGGCTCTTGGATACGGATCAATTAATCTGCCTAAAATCGAAAACATGAAATTCCAGCATGACGGCAAGGTAAAGGAAGCTAAACAGCAGAATCAGCGTAAAAATGTTGTCCATGTAAAACCTGTAAATAAATACGGGTTTGTTGCAGTAGCTGCAGGACACGGACTCGAAGCAATGTTTAAGGACCTCGGAGTTGACAATGTTGTTTCCGGAGGTCAGACAATGAATCCGTCTACAGATGACATCCTGAATGCTGTGTATCAGACGCCGGCAGAGACAGTATTTATTCTTCCGAACAACAAAAACATCATAATGGCTGCAGAGCAGGCTATAAAATTTGCTGACAGAGGCGTATGTGTGCTTCAGACAAGAACTATTCCCCAGGGAATGGCAGCCATGCTTGCATTTGATGAAAGCAGTGAAATTGCAGAGAACAAATTAAATATGACAAAGGCATTTGAACGCGTATCGACCGGCCTTGTAACATTCGCTGCACGCGATTCTGATTTTGAGGGACACGCAATAAAAAAAGGTGAGATTTTGGCGCTTGATAACAATAAACTTTCATTCACCGAAAGGGATGTCAGCAGGGCAGTTGTAAAGCTTACAAAAAAACTCATAAAGAATGATACTTCATTTGTTACATTAATATACGGATCAGATGTTACAGATGAAAATGCAGAAAAGATGCAGAAGCTTCTGTCACAGAAATTAAGTGATAAAATAGAAATAATGATGATAAACGGCGGACAGCCGGTATACTATTATATGATTTCTGTGGAATAAAAACATCCGTATAATACGAAAAGATACAGTAATAAAATAATATAATTGCGGCAGATAATCAATTCTGCCGCTCTGCGTTTTTATTAAAATAAATATACAGCGAATCAAAGGTGATAGGATGACTAATATTTTCAGATCAATAGATACATTAAAAGGAGTTGCACGCAAGCGCGCGGAGCTTTACCACAAGCTTGGCATATTTACACCGTTTGATCTTCTTTATTATTTTCCGAGAAGCTATGTGGATTACAGTAAACCGGTTCCTGTAAACAATGCAGAGCTTAATGAAAACAACGTTATAGAAGGAACGGTTCTGCAAAAGCTTCCGGAACAGAAAATAAGGCAGGGACTGAGCGTCTATAAAATAATTGCCACAGACGGAGCGGACAGTTTTACTATAGTGTTCTATAATAATGTTTATGCCTCTGATGCACTGAAGATCGGCGTTAAATATTATTTTTACGGCAAGGTTACCGGAAATATAATAAGACGTGAAATAAGCTCTCCTCAGTATATACAGTCAGATTCTGAGATATTATTAAAGTCTGTTTATCATCTTACAGCCGGACTTACAAATTCAATGCTCCGTACAAATATTTCAGAATCCCTGAAAATGCTTGAGGCAGGTTCATTTGAGTTTATGCCGGAGAAAATACTTAAAGAAAACAAAATCTGCGGACTTGAATATGCAATAAAAAACATTCATTTTCCGGAAAGCCGTGAGGCAATGGAAACCGCAAGAAGACGTCTGGCATTTGACGAGCTTCTTAATCTCCAGCTCGGAATGAAAATGATGAGAGAGCATAATTGTAAATCATCCACAGACTATAAAATGAATTCACAGATAAGTATTAACGAATTTTATGAGGCTGTTCCTTTTAAACTTACAAATTCACAGATAGCAGCAACCAATGATATTATTAAAGATCTTTGCGGAAGCATACCGATGAACAGATTGCTCCAGGGCGATGTTGGAAGCGGAAAAACAGTTGTGGCAGCAGCGGCATGTTATTTTTCTGCAAAAAATTCATGTCAGACAGCTCTTATGGCGCCGACCGAAATTCTTGCAAATCAGCACTACAGAACGATAAGCAGCTTTTTGCTTCCTTTCGGAATAAAAGTGTGTCTTCTCACAGGTTCAATGACATCAAAGCAGAAAAACAATATAAAATCAGAAATAGCTGAGGGTGGGTATTCTTTAATAATAGGAACACATGCTATTATTCAGAAGGATATTGAGTTCAAAAATCTTGGACTGGTTATAACAGACGAACAGCATAGATTCGGTGTTGCCCAACGAAATGCACTTGCCCATAAAGGGAATTCTCCGCACCGTCTTGTAATGTCCGCTACACCTATTCCGAGAACACTTGCAATGATGATTTACGGTGATCTTGATATCAGTATTATAAATGAACTTCCTTCAGGCCGTATCCCGGTTGAAACATATGCTGTGACAGGAGGCTTCCGTAACCGTGTATACGAATTTATAAAAAGATATCTTTCTGAAGGCAGACAGGCTTATATTGTATGCCCTGTTATTGAACAGAGTGAATCGGAGCTTAAATCTGCAGTTGAATACAAGGAAAATATTGACAAAGGGGCATTTTGTGACTATAATGTCGGACTGCTTCACGGAAAAATGCCGGCAGCTGAAAAAGAAACCGTCATGAATGATTTTAAGGATGGAAGAATAGATCTGCTTGTCTGCACGACTGTCATTGAAGTAGGAGTTGATGTTCCTAATGCGGTTATTATGATGATAGAAAATTCAGATCGTTTCGGATTATCCCAGCTTCACCAGCTAAGGGGCAGGGTAGGACGCGGCAAGGAAAAAAGCTACTGTATACTTGTTACTGAAAGCCACAGTCAGGAAACAAAGCAGAGGTTAAAAGTAATAAGCTCAATGACAGACGGTTTTAAAATATCAGAAGAGGATTTAAGAATGCGCGGTCCGGGAGATTTTTTCGGGCACAGGCAGCATGGTCTTCCGTACTTGAAGATAGCTGATATAGCAGGAGATATCGAGCTTGTTAATCTTACCCGGTCGATTGCCGAACAGATTACAGCAGCTGACAGCAGACTGACGAGCAGTGAAAATCAAGGACTGAGACGTGAAGTTATGAGACTGTTTTCAAATGTAGAATAACATTATTTTGGGTAAAGATAAAAAAGAATCAAAAAATCCTGATTTTTAACTCAAATCGACCGGATAAATGCGTAAGCCATCTTTTTAATAGTGAAAATATCATATATAAAATATAAATTTAAAATTTATATATGCAAATATGACAAAGTAATTTTTTTTATTAAAAATGTGTTGACATTGGTTATCTAATATGATAAAATGAATATCGTCGTCAGAGAGAATAACCTTAAGAAATTTTCTTGGAAAAATTAATCTTGATGATGGTCGGGAGCATAGCTCAGCTGGGAGAGCATCTGCCTTACAAGCAGAGGGTCATAGGTTCGAGCCCTATTGTTCCCACCAATGGTCTGGTAGTTCAGCTGGTTAGAACGCTAGCCTGTCACGCTAGAGGTCGTGGGTTCGATTCCCATCCAGATCGTTCGCTTGAAAAAGCGAAAATGCCTCTGTAGCTCAGTCGGTAGAGCAGAGGACTGAAAATCCTCGTGTCGATGGTTCGATTCCGTCCGGAGGCACTCAATGAGTGCAAGACACTTTGTTAGAACAAAAAAATTATTAAAATTTTTTTGTATGCGGATTTAGCTCATCTGGTAGAGCGCCACCTTGCCAAGGTGGAGGTAGCGAGTTCGAGCCTCGTAATCCGCTTTTAAATATTAAATCTAAAGGTCTGGTTCAGACCTTTTTTTGTTATGGTAAAGTTTATTTTATAAAATAAATTATTTTATAATGGAGATAATATCACCGGCATACATATATAATTGATATACCGGTATTTGAAAGGAGAACACCAATGCCTTCTGACGGGAGTCGGTTTATTATTTTACTTCTGATATTGATAATAATAAGAGCGTTTTATACTGTTTGCGAACACGTATTAATCGAGGTAAATGATGCGAAAATAAAGGAACTTGCTGATAGAGAGAAAAAGTACCGTCCACTATACAATATGATATCAAGCCCTGTAAAAATGATAAATACTTTTTCCGTTCATAAGATTTTATCTGCTCTGTGTATAGAAATGTCACTTATTTTACTGGCTTCAGCATATTTTGAAACAGACGGTATTTTGACGGCTCTCAAATATATTGTTTTACTGATTGCTGGAACAATGATTATTTCAGTTTTTACAGATATTATCCCTAAAAGGATTGCTGAAAGAAAAAATGATGAAGCGGCAGCGGCAAAACTTATTCCGTTTGTAAAAATATTAATTTACACGGTCGGTCTTTTTTCTTCTCTCATAAACTCAGTTGCATTTGTTATCTGCAAATTGCTTGGAATATCGACGTTTGCAAAGAGCGATGCTGTAACCGAAGAGGAAATCCGTATGATGGTTGAGGCCGGTAATGAAACCGGAGTTATTGAAGAGAGCCAGCGCGCAATGATCAATAATATATTCGAGTTCAGTGATGTAAAAATATCCGAAATAATGACTCACAGAACTGACATTATAGGCCTTGATATAAATGATAAAATAAGTGATATCGTCTATCTGGCAATAAATAAAGGATTTTCACGTATGCCCGTATATGAAAATTCAGTAGACAAAATAATAGGAATCATATATGTAAAAGATTTTCTTTGTCTTGTAGGGTGCGAAAAGCCTGAAGACTTTCATATAAAAGATTTCATGAGAAAAGCATTATATATTCCGGCAACGAACAAATGTGACGAAGTGTTTGAAATAATGACTAAAAAGAAAATACAGATGGCTATTGTGGTTGACGAATATGGCGGAACGGCCGGTATAGTTACGATGGAAGATATTCTGGAAGAAATAGTAGGAAATATTCAGGATGAATATGATAAGGAGGAGCAGGAAATAGTTGAGGTGTCTGAGGGAACGTATATTATAGACGGTTCAGCTGACCCTGAGGATATACTTCCTGTCCTTCACGTAAAGCCGCCTGAGATTCACGAATATGATACAATGAGCGCCATGATCGTTGATTTGCTTGGCAGAATACCGGCAGAAGACGAGACGCCGGTTCTTGTATATGATAATGTTGAATTTACTGTTTTATTGACTGAGGATAACTGGATTTCAAAGCTGAAAGCAGTAACTCTTAAACCGGATAAAAAAGAAGAAAATTAAATTACGGACTGTCGGATTGATATTTATATTTAATTTGACAGTCTTTTTCTATTTGAGAAGGAGTGACGGCGTATATGAAAAGAAAAGTTATTGCGACAATATTATTACTGGCGTGTCCGGTGATTTTGGGCAGTTGCAAATACATATCAGACAAAATAACTGTAACACCGGAAACATCTGAGTCTGCAGTAACCGAACAAACAATGCCGTTTCAGACAGAACGTGAGACTGATGTCCAGGGAAATACGTCAGGTGAGCAGAAAACAATATACGAAACGGTCAGGATGTATAAAGAACAGAACGTATCACGTGGGATAAAATACGATCAGCTTACGCAAAATGAAAAAGACGCATATGATCAGATCTGTACAGGACTGTCAAAGCATGACGACGATATAGAAATAAGCATTGAAATTGACAGAGATTCGCTGTGCCGTATATATGAAGCAATACTTACAACTGAAGAAAAATCCATGTATGATCCAATGAGAAGATACAGCTGTTCATACATTGAGGATACAGGAAAAATAACAAAGGTTGTTCCGGTTTATAGCTACAGCGAAGAAGAGGGGGAAAATATAAAAGCTGAAGTTGAAGCTGCAGCTGATAAAGTAATTAACATGATAGACTATCAGATGACGGATGTTGACAAGATAAGGCTTTTTCATGACTACATAATTAAAAACTGTACGTATTATAGTGATATACTCAATTATTCCGACGAAGAAATAGAGAACATAATGGATGAGTCAAATTATGATAATGCATATGGCGTACTCGTTGAAAAAAAAGCAGTTTGTGAAGGGTACGCACGTGCCTTCAGATATCTTTGTCAGAAGTCAGGCATAGCATGCGAGCTTATATCCGGCAGTGGCAGCGGAGAACAGCATATGTGGAATGTAGTCTGCGTTGATAACCAGTGGTATCATATTGATTTAACATGGGACGATCCGCTTACAAACAGTAATTATGCTTATAATAATATAAGCTACAATTATTTTAATGTAAATGATGAGGAAATAAATAAAGATCATATTATAGATGAAACATTTTTTAAATACCCTGAATGCACATCAGATGAGGCAAATTATTTTAAATATTATGATATGGTAGCTTCAGATACGGAAAAAGCAGCAGAGATATTAAAAAGAGAAATAATAAACCTGAATGGAGAAGAGGGAGTATTATATATTAAAGCCGTGAGTTATAATACTTACAAACAGATAATCGCCTATTTGTTTGATCACAATCAGGAAGGAATCAGCAGGATTTTTATAGAGGCAAACAAACAGCTTGGAATATCAGAAACCGACAGGTCATTTATACGGAGTACAGATGAAGAACGGCATATCATTAAACTGGTCATATAACAGTACACCATAATATTACGATCATAAAAAATAAAAAAAGAGTTGACAAGTCCGAAGTATCGTGTTATAATATTAAAAGCTATCTCGGATTTAACTAAAATAATCTGAAAAGCTGTAATTTCCGACATCAATTCAAAAAAAATAAATTAAAAACTTTTAAAATTTTTTGAAAAAAAGGGTTGACAAACAAGTTCGGAAATGATATAATTAAAAAGCTGTCGGACGAAAGACCGTAAGGAAAACGGAAGACAGAAAAAAGTATCTTGAAAACTGAACAATGCACTAACAAAAACCCTTGAAGATTCAGAAGAGAAATCAACTGAGTTAACAAAAGAAGTCAAGCAGAAGACTAAAAAATCTGCAAGCTAAGTATTCGTAAAAGAGTACAGGAAAGATAT
>JAEWXO010000044.1 GCA_023458875.1 Bacillota bacterium
GGGAACGCATTTATGCGTTCCGTTATGCTACGTGGTTTGTCGATTAAAAGCTATTTTATACTGTGAGAACCCTTGAATTTTCAAGATGTGAAATTATTTTTGATGTGCGAAGTTTGAGTAATTAATATACTTATATTTAAAGTATACGCCAAATAAAAAATAATGTCAATTTTCAGATTGCTGAAGAATATTTGATTTTTAATATATGTATTGTCCGGACAAATTAATATGATATTATGAGGGGGATAAGGTAATGAGGGTAATTGATATTTCACAGGAGGTTTTAGATTCCAGGGTTTTTCCGTATGACAGTAAACCGTCGATACAGCGTGTGTCAGAAATGAGTAAAGGTGCAGAGTACAATCTTACTGATATTTCGATGTGTCTGCACAACGGCACACATATTGATGCACCGTTTCATTTTATTGATGATGGAAATACAATTGATAAAATATCGCTTGAAAGCTGCATCGGTCCGTGCAGTATAGTGGAAATGCACGGTGTTATAAAGGCTGATGATATAATGCCTGTTCTGGAATACTGTAAACCAAGACTGCTTATAAAAGGTGATGTTGAAATAAGCAGCGAAGCAGCCGAGTGTATTGGAAATCAGCTTATTCTGATAGGGGTAGAGGGAGTGACGGTAGGAAGCATCACTTCCCCTGCACAGGTGCATAGAATTCTGCTTGGAAATAATATTGTTATTATAGAGGGACTGGAGTTATCAGGTGTCAGTCAGGGTGAATATTTTCTTTCAGCTGCTCCGCTTAATGTAAAAGGCTGTGATGGTGCACCGTGCCGTGCAGTTTTAATATGCGATTAGCAAATTTAAAAGGCATTTTCAGAATAACTGAAAATGCCTTTTAAGTTTGCTGTTATGAATTATATTTCCCATTTTCTGAATTTATCAAGCTCTGAATCAGAACAGTCGATAAGCTTGAGGTTGAAGCTTCCCAGTTCCATGATTGAAGCAATTCCTAATGTACTCTTTGCATCTACGTTGGTTTCGCCCTGTATTGCTCTTGCGGAACCATTAAGCATTGTTGCAGATTCCATGAATTCTCTGAAATCCTTCAGAGTATTTAATTTTAAAGTGATAATTTGTTCCATAGATCATATTTCCTTTCGTGTAATATTATAAAAAGGTTATGTCAGTATATCTGACATTTAAAATGAGGGGCCGACCCTGATTTTAACAGCTTATGAAGCAATGCTTCACGCCTAAGATATATTATACAGTATTTTATAAATACGGTCAATAAGAATAATACATAATTTATGTTAACTATTTTTCGTGAAGTCGGCAGATATGGTAACTGCTTCGGATAGTGTAACGGTTACGGTTGGGTCAGAGGAATTTACTCCTTTGCCTTTCCACCCCTTAAAAGAATATCCGTCTGCACACAGGGCTGTCAGTGTTACCGGATAATCCGTAAAGTACAGACCGGTCCATTCTCCATTTGATAAACCGGGAGTAATAGTATTGATTTTGACAGTTCCTGCATTGGTGTTATTTACATTGACGGTAAGTTCAACAGCTTCTCCTTTGAGTGAAAACGCATTTTTAAGCATTTGAGGGGCATATGAATAGCGTTTTGAAAGAAAATCACGTATTTGCTTTACATTTTCGTCAAAATATTTAGTTGTATCAATCGTAATGTCTGATAACCATGACGGGCCGAACCGTAAAAATGTTTTTGCTGTATTTGAACGGTATTCATCGGCTAATGCGTCCAATACGGGAAGTGAGTTTTCAGGATTGAAATTAAGATTTGTCATATCCATAAAGGTCAGTGCAAACTGTTTTTTAAAATCATCACTGGTTGTTAAAAATCGGAACAGTTCAGACTGCATGGCTGCTGATAGAGAGTTATCACCGCTGTTTGTACCGTTTTTATAAAGTCCCAGTGAAAATTCAGTATCGTAGAGCATGAATCGCCATTTTCCGTCGTTATAGTCATTGTCAGTTACAGAACGTGAGCGCCATAAACGCCAGTTGTTATCAAAGTTTATTATGCAGTCCTCATTTGCCGTATAAATGAGTGTGCAGTAAAAATCTATAAAATTCTGAACATCAACCATTTGGCAGAAATCTTCATAGTCACCTTTTTTGGAAAGGTCCTTGCTGTTTACAAACCTTGTATAATCATTATACAGTGAAATATCCTCTTCAGTTCCTTCTTCTAATTCCCCGCACTTTATAATAACAACATCCTTGTTATCTACACCGTAATGGTACTGAATGTAATTATCGGTGTAATCCTCCTGAATGGAGTACAGACCCCAGTACTCGCCATTAAGAAATACTATTGCCGGGCGTGAACCCTGCGTTGATATATCTCTGTCAGATAAAAGTTTCTGAATGAGCGGGTCGCGTATTTTACTGTAATCACAGTCATTTCCGCCGTTTCTGAGAAGGAAAGTCCTGTATTTATCAATCTCAGCTTCCGGAACACCCTTCTTTTTAAGATCCGGGATAAGAGAATATTCAATGCGTTTTGCTCCGTATTCATTACGCGCATAGAGTCTCAGGCTTTTCTGGCTGTACGATCGTGTGGCTTTTCCCATTATACGTATTCCGAGATCCTGTTCAAATACATTTTTTCCGTCGGGCTCTATCAGTTCCATATGTACAGGACGTTCCCATTCACGTCCGCGCTGAGTGTAGTTTCCTTCCATTTCCCATGTATCGTAGCTGTTGACATTTACAGACTGTTCCCATGAATCATATTCGGCACCGAGTACATATATTCCGTTGTTATAGTCGAAAAAATTGTTGCTGTCTGTGGAGAGGGAAATGATTGCGGCGTTATTGTAATCATTCTGCTGACTGAGCCCTACAAAATAAGTGTTTGTCGAAATGCTGCTTGATGTATTCTTGTCATCAACTGTAACGGCTCGTATTACAGTTCCCTTCTGTACCGGGGATGAAGGGATAAATTCTGAATTTTTATCAGGTGTGATTCCGTTTATTGCAGAAAGAACATTTGGTTCGGACGATCTGTCTGATATCTGAATCGGGCCTGAATAGAGGTTTGATTCTGATGTAGGGATACTTCCGTCTGTTGTATAGTATATTTTTGTATTATCTGACTCTGTGCTCAATGTAAGGCTAAATGAGCTTTCATAAAATCCGCTTTCACAACTGAATTCAGGCGGCTGTAGTTCATTATTCAGTGGCACCGTGGTTGTTGTTACATAAGCTGTTTCTTCCGGTTTGTTTTCATTGGTATTGCTGTCGGAACCTGTTTTGTTGTTGCACGCAGTGAATGAAGCAGATATGAGTGTTATAGCGGATACGGATACTATGATGTTTCTTATAAATTTTTTCATAAGCATTCTCCTAAATTATCTGTTTAAATGTTCTTCATTTGTGAAATATCAGTTAGGACAGTTGTTAAGATGTTTTTATTAGAATAATTATACCATCTGATTCAGTAAGTGTCAATTTAATAATCCGACACTTCGGACTTTTACAATGATGTCTCCGAAGATGTCATTCCGGTTATGCTCTCTATCGCATACAGCGGCAGGTTAAAAAGCCAGTCGTCTCTTTATTATTTCAAAAACTACAACGATATTTTGAGTTTGGTTACGTTTTTTACGTAAGCGATACATACCCCCCCGACTTCTACAAAGCCCGTAATTATGCTATACTGATGGTACGAAAATGATCCGAGTATAGAAAAGGGGCAGATCAGATGGAAAACAAAATACCAGACGAATGGCTAGAGATGATTTCTAATCAGGAATCCAGCGGAAAAAGTGCAGCATCATGGTGCAGAGAGAATGGGATAGCCTCTTCAACATTTTACTATCGTCGTAAAAAAGTTAAGGAAAATAGTAAATCAGTAACAGAAACAGATTCAGTAAAAAATGAAGTAGTCAGAATCGACTTCAGAGCTACAGAAGAACCAATGATCTCAGCAACAGATTCTGAAAAAATCCGTATGATAAAAGGCAATGTAATGTTTGAGTTTCCGTTATCCGTGACATCAGAAATATTGTCTGCCGTCATGAGAGGAGGCTGACTATGCTGAGAGAAGCGAAAGCAGAGAATCTGTACCTGATATGTGGTTATACAGATATGCGCAAGGGTTCAAATGGATTAATTCAGATAATTCAGGGGCAGTATAATCTTGACCCGTACTCAGATAGTCTGTTTCTTTTCTGTGGAAGAAATGCACGTAAACTGAAAGCATTGTACTGGGAAGGTGATGGATTTCTGCTTATGAGTAAGTCACTTAGCAGTAAAGAAGGAAAATATCGCTGGCCGAGAAATGCGGATGAAGCAAGAAATCTGACGAAAGAGCAATTCACATGGCTGATGCAGGGGTTATCAGTTGATCAGCCGAAAGCGATTAAAAAAAATAATGAAAAATACGATTTGTACTGAGTTTTCAACAGCAAAATGTTGAGAGAAATTCTACATGCTTAAAGCACGAAAAATCGGTGTTTTCAATTGAAATCAAGGCAAAAATGATGTATAATTTTAAAAGTAAAAAACTTTTGGAGGAGCATCAATATGCCAGAAATCAATAAAGAAAAATTAAGCCCTGAAGTTGCTGCGTATATTGCAGCTCTGGAAAACAAGGTAGAAAAACTTCAGTCAACTGTAGAA
Source organism: Bacillota bacterium (assembly GCA_023458875.1). Taxonomy (GTDB): domain Bacteria; phylum Bacillota; class Clostridia; order Oscillospirales; family Ruminococcaceae; genus HUN007. Next base: position 4,622 of record JAEWXO010000044.1, read on the forward strand.
AATCTGAATGAGATGCTCGTAAAAAGAAATAAAATGCTTTTTGGTCGTTCAAGTGAAAAAACTGAGTATATCGATAGTTCGGAACAGCTTTGTTTCTTCAATGAAGCTGAGCTTGAATACAACAAAGGTGCAAAGGAACCAACGCCAGCAACTATAAAGGTAAAAGAACATAGCAGAAAACCAAAACGCAGTAAGGAAGAAATATTTAAAGATCTTGAGCACAAAGAAGTCGAAGAAGATCTTAAAGAATCAGAAAAAACATGTGATGAGTGCGGAACTCAGCTTGAGTACATAGGAAGAGAGCTCATACGACAGGAACTTCATATGGAACCGGCACAGGCATATCTCGTAGATGTATATGTAAAGAAGTATAAATGTCCTGATTGCGAAGAAAAAACAGATGAAACTAATATAAAAGCAGCTAAGCCAG
>JAEWXO010000045.1 GCA_023458875.1 Bacillota bacterium
AAGCACCCTGCCACTTGCCGATATTTGAGCTTGAAGAAATGTTTACTTCAACCTTTGTAACCTTTTCGCCTGCCTTGATACCGAAATCTTCATATGCAAAGCCAATCATCTTGTCATCAGCAGGAAGCTTTGAATATACAATTTCCTTGTCAGGCTTGATTGTATATGTACCATCTGAAGATGAAGCTGATGTTGTAGATTTAGTTGTTGTATTTGTATTTGGACTGGTGGTTGTCTTTGTAGTTGTAGTTGTTGTAGGATCTGAAGAACCGCCGCCTATACCGTTTGATTTAGCGCCGACAATTGTTGATTCAACAGAACCTGTTTTATATACACTGTAAAGACCGGCAGCAGCGCCTACAAAACCTGCATTGTAGTCAACGGCAACCTCATTGCATACATAATCAGCACGTGAGTCTCTGTAAGTTCCGCCTGCATCTGAAGGTCCTCCTACAAGTGCTCCTACAAGAACATATTTTGAAGGACTCTCATCTTCAGCAGTAGAAGTACCTGAACAAGCTCTGTGGTGAGGCTTGCTTGCTGAGTTTGATGCAAAACCTACAACAAAGCATGTGTTGGCAGGGTTGTTTCCGAGAATGTAATCCATCTGGCCCTTACACCAGCTTGCGTAATTTGCACCTGAGTTTTTCTGAGCTACAAGAGCTGTAAACTGCATGGATGTATTGAGACGTGCACTGCCCCATTTGTCAAGGAAGAAGTATCCGCTTCCGTTTGCTTTTCCGCCTATGAAGCTGTTTACTTTATTCCAGTCACCTGTAATATGAGCATAAACACATGCAGCACCGAGACCTACGTTCTCCCAGCCGTGTACCCAGCCTAAATATTCATCCTGCTTGCTTGCACAGTCTGACTTGTATGATTCCTGTTTTGTTGCAAGGTAAAGCCAGCCTGCTGCCCATGCCTGTTCATCTCTGCAGCTCTTGCTGTCATAGAATCCGCCAGTACCTTCTGTTGCAACAGAGTTTGATCTTGTTGAGAAGCTATAAAGAGCCTTAGCGTATTTAAGGTCTTCTTCATTGCCGAAGTTCAGGTAGTTAAGTGCAAGTGCTGCAGCATATTCAGCAGCGATATCACTGGCACCGTTTGATGTCCAGTACATTCTTCTTGAACCTCCCTGATTCTCCGGAGGACCCCAGTAGGCGTGGTCAACGTTTCCGTCGCCCTTCTGATAAAGGAAGCTTGTTACGTTTCCGCTTGAGTCAAGCTTTGTTGAAGCCTTGAAAAATTCAGTAAAGTGATTCATAACAGTCTTAAAATGTCCTGTTACTCCTACAGAATCATATGCATCCTTGAATTCATAATATCCCCATCCGAGTGTTGACGCTGAAAATCCCTGTGGAAGACCGAACATTGCATGGTCTCCGGCATCATGATATCCACCTGCTACTTCATCACTTGTATGGCAGTTGTCTCTCCATGTAAGAAGTGAGTTACTTTTTACTGTTGTACCGCACATATTTGCATCATAGAAGAATAATGACTGCTGTAAAAGCTTTGCATAGTTATCGCTTCCTGCAGCTTGTACAACATTTTCAGGTGTCTTTAAAAAATCACCTGACATTAAGGTGGTCGCTGTGATAGCGAGAGCTGCTACTGATGCCAGCACTCTTTTCGATAAGTCCTTTTTAAAATACATTCAAAAATTCATCCTTTCAAACTTCAAATTAAATTGAAATAATATTAACTAAACCAATCAACCTCATACAACAATATTATACACAAAAAAATCAAGTTTGTGAATACTTTTTTGAGTAATTATTGAAAATTAATAGACTATTCATAAATTATGGATAAAATGGTACTAAAAAAGTTCCGTATCAATCTGATTACGGAACTTTTTCAAACAAAGTATTACATGAATCTGTTATTGTGCTGTTAAATAATTTATTGACTGCTCGCTGTGGATGTAGAGGATGAAGTCGTTGATGCCGTTTCATTCAGTTCGCTTATCTCAACCTCAGCTGTATAATGTCCGAACACCCAGACATTTTTAAATTGTTCAGGTGGTCTGACTGAAACTTCATAGTTGTGTCTTCCTACATCGGGTTTTCCTATTGTCGATGTTGAACTTTTTGAAATGTCGATTTCAAGGATAAGGTCACTGGCTGTAATTTTTGCAATATCAGCCGAAGGTCCTATTATTGTTAAATCATTCAGACGCTGAGTTATCAGTTCTGCCTTGTATTTTGATGCATACGGATTTTTAAAGCTGAAATTTGAGAGATTCTGAAAAGTCTTTGATGAGAGTCCGGAATTGTCAAAGCTTACGATACACGCAGAAACATTTGAATCATTTGAGATCTTAGGATAGCTTTCAAGGGCTTTGTTTATATCAAATGCTGTACTGAAATCAAGTCCTATGTCATTAAGCGAAATGTTCTGATCTGTCGAAACAGGCAGTGTAACCATGTCGGATATAGACGGGTCATCTGATGAAATCAGTATACTTTCCGGGTCCAGTGAAAGGCGTTTACGGATAAAGTCCTGATTAAAATAACTTGGTGCATCCGTTATGTTATAATTAATCAGAAGCTCGTGAGTCTTAGAAATATATATTGTAACGGTAAGGTCCTTTTTGTTTATTCTCATGCTGTTATCTGTAAAGTAGGGGTGCAGGATGCTGTTGATGTCGTTGTCCTCTGCATCGTAGAACGTGATATTATCAAGTGAAGCTTCAACTGATATTGTCTTTCTTGCATCATACGACACACTCTGCAGCATATTTAAAGTACATCCGGCTATTGAATTTATATATGGTTCCGGACCTGTTATGGAAAGGGAATCACATGTTATGTTTTTAAGCTTATAGCCTGATGCGGCAGTTATGTTCGGGGCATTTATATTTTCGTCTTTTATTTCTATGGTTTTTGTTATTTCTTTATAAAAATAGACTGTAGCCTTTGTGTTTCCTATGATCTGCCAGTTGCAGTCAACATCGTTTCCGTCAGCCTTGAATACCTGAACAGATACGACGACAGGCTGTTCGGATGAATAATTGTCTACTGTTACTTTTGCATAAAAATCATCTTTGTTAAGAAAAGCAAGCTTTGTTCTGTTTGCTGTTACTCTGATATCAACATCCGAAATATCTGATTCGTATATCCTGTATCCGTCCTCCTCGGCAGGTGTTCCGGCTATACTGGCTTCATAATCAATCTCAATGCCTCTTATAGTTTCTGTTGAATCAGGATACTGTTTCTGAGTTACATATCCCCATACGGCTATGCCTGTAAGAAATGAAATTATTAAAAGCATTGTGTTGTTATAGATGGAATTTTCAATGAAGGCTTTTATTTTCTTATAGATTTTTTTCATGTATTATCCTTCCTTTTGAATGCCTTTTTTGGAACATCATAATTTTGTTCCGATATAATTTCTTCCGTAAGGAATTTTTTTAATGTTTTTGAAGTGAAATTTCTTTTTAATTCTCCGTTAAGAGCAATAGAAATAGTACCTGTTTCTTCGGATACTACTATAATAATAGCATCTGAATTTTCACTCATTCCTATGGCGGCTCTGTGCCGTGAACCCAGTTTTTTGTTAATGAGTTCTTCACGCTCAGGCTTCGGAAGAAAACATGCAGCTGCCATTATCATACCGTCACGCATAATAACAGCACCGTCATGAAGCGGTGTTTTAGGGTAGAATATATTTCCGAAAAGCTCCTTGCTTGGGGTTGCATTTATTATTGTACCGGTAGTTATCTGTTCTCCGAGTTTTGTCTGGCGTTCGATTACTATGAGCGCCCCTGTGGTAGTTGCTGAAAGCTCATCACAGGCATCGCATATTTCATCAATTGCCTTTGTCCATTTGACAGTATATTCAGTTGAATGTTCAGAAAAAAAAGAAAATTTTGTGACGCTTGTCCGTCCTACACGTTCAAGTGTTCTTCGCAATTCCGGCTGAAACATTATCATTATTGCAATAAATCCGTTACTTAAAACTGCGGACAGTAAAAATTTCATTGATTTTAGCTCGAAAATAGCACAGACAATATATGCGACCAGGAGAAATATTATACCTTTAATAAGCTGGCCTGCACGTGTTTCCCTTATAATTTTAATTAGTTTATAGAAAATAAATGATAATAAAACTATATCAAGAAGGTCAATAGGAGAAATTGTACTGAAGATACTCCAGGCTGATCTAAATATACCTTGTAATTGGGTAAATATATTCATAGTTCACATCCTTGCTGAAATAAAAATAAGCGGCAGTCCGGGATCGTTTATATGTATCGGGCACAAAAGCCCGATAATGCATTTAATTTATTGTATAATAAAAATACACTTATATATATTTTATCATATATTCGTATTTTTTCAATAGCTAAAATGCATTTTTTATTGTAAAACATAATTTTTTTACTTCGTTTTCCGTATTGAATACTGACGGAGCAAATCTTATTGTGCCACTTTCGGTACCGAGACTTTTATGTGCCATTGCAGAACAGTGAAATCCCGCACGCAGACAAAAACCTTTTTCATTAAGGTATGAAGCAAATTTTTCAGACGGAATATCCTTTGCGTTAAATGATATTATAGGAACATATTGTGCATCAGGAGAACGGTATATTTTAATTTTATCAAAATCACGCATATTGGATAAAAATATACTGCTAAGCTTTTCCTCATATCCGGATATATCCTGAACAGTACGTTTTTTAATAAAATCAATGCCTGATTTCAGTGATAATATACCGGGAGTATTAAGCGTTCCGCTTTCAAGGCTGTCAGGCATGAAATCAGGCTGGGTTAATTCGAGAGAGCCGCTTCCTGTTCCGCCCTGTGTAAGAGGCTCTATTTTGTATTTGCCGTCTGTTATAAGAAGACCGGTTCCTGCTATTCCGTATAGCCCCTTGTGACCACTTGTACATAATATGTTTATGCCGCTTTTAAGGGAGACAGGTATGATACCGCATGCCTGAGCTCCGTCAGCAATAAAGCATATATTTCTCTTGCTGCACATTTCTGCAATTTCTTTTATAGGGAGCAGCTGACCGGTTACATTTCCGGCTATTGTGCATATGACAGCCTGTGTTTTTACATTGATGGCATTTTCAAAGGCGTCTATTGTTTTTAAATTGTCGTTATACACCTTTGCGATGCTCAGAGTAATTTTACCCTGTTTGCTGAGAGCCATAAGAGGTCTGATAACGGAATTGTGTTCAATAGAGCTTGTCACAACGTGACTGCCGCTTTTCAGCACTCCTTTTATTGCCGTATTCAGAGCCTGCGTACAGCTGCTTGTGAAAATGACATTTTCAGTCTGTGCATCGAAAAAATCCGCGGCAGCTTGTCTTGCATTGTACACAAGCTGTGAGGTGTGCATTGACAGACTATGACCACCTCGTCCGGCGCTGCCTCCGCAGTGTTCAATGGCATATATGACTGATTTTTTAACTTCGTCAGGCTTTGGAAACGTTGTCGCAGCATTGTCAAAGTTAATAATGTGATTTTTCATTTTGATGCTTCACCCTCGCCTGAATCAATAAAATCAATATTGTTCTTTTTCAGGAGATTCAAGGCGGTGTTATAGTCTGAGAAAATTTTTATTGAATATATACATCCATCAGATGGACTTATAGTTTTTTCAACTGATGATTTAATTTTATTTGCTGATAAAACTGAAACAGCATTCATGGCTTTTGTATATGACCGCAGATTAAACGTGTAGTACTGCATAAAATCACCTCATAAAAATATTTTAAGTGAGATTAATATAATATATGCGGTACCGGAACATAATGTGACAGAGGTGATTTTTATAGCTAATCCGAGAGAAGGCAGACTGAGTGAGCGGATATGCCGAGCTTCTGACCGGTAAAGCCAAGATGCTCTTCGGTTGTGGCTTTTATATTAACCTGTGAGATTTCACATTCGAGTATCTGAGAAATATTCTGACGCATTGCTTCTATAAACGGCGAGAGTTTAGGGGACTGTGCAATCACAGTTGCATCAATATTGCCGATTTTCCATCCCTTTTCCCTGATAATCTCAAATACCTTTTTAAGAAGAATCATACTGTCGGCATTTTTATATGTAATATCAGTATCCGGAAAATGCTTTCCTATATCACCTGCCGCCACAGCACCTAAAAGAGAATCCATTATTGCATGTAAAAGAACATCTGCATCTGAATGTCCTAAAAGTCCTGTTTCATGAGGAATATTTACTCCTCCGATTATAAGCTTCCTGTCCTTTGCCAACTGATGCACATCGTATCCGTGACCTATTCTGAACATATTTTACGCTCCTTAAAGATAATTTCTGCTATTGACAGATCCTCCGGCGTTGTGATTTTTATATTTGTATAATCACCTTTTGTCATATATACTTTTACCCCTATTGACTCAGCAAGCTGGCAGTCATCTGTAAAATCAAGTCCGTTTCTTAAAGCGAAATCCATTCCTCTCATATAAACCGATTTTTTAAATACCTGAGGTGTCTGGGTGATATACAGTGACGAGCGCGGGGGAGTATCGGTTATCAGATTGTCCGATACCACTTTTATTGTATCCTTTACGGGAACTCCCAGAGTCGCACCGCCGAAAATACGGGCATCAGCAATAACCTTCTGTATGTTTTCTGATTTTATAAGCGGCCTTGCACCGTCATGAACCGCAATCATCTTTGTCATTTCAGATACTTTTTTTATACCGTTTACAACGCTTGCCTGTCTGGTGCTTCCTCCCTCAACCACATGTGTAAGCTTTGAAATTCCAAGCCCTGCTGCTGTCGCTTTTATTTTTTCTGCATTTTCAGCTTTTGTTACTACAATGATCTCATAAATACTTTCGCATTTTTCAAATGCGAGCATACAGTGTCCTATTACAGGAATATTTTCAATCAGTGAAAATTGTTTGTCAATCCCGTTCATTCTTGAAGAATTACCTGCTGAAACTATTATTGCTGAAGTATCCATATAAAAAATCCTTTCTGTTATTTTTGTGAATATGTTGTGATATTATTAATCCATACCATAAAGTGAGACAGATGTGTAAGCGAAATCCGGGCGACGGCAAAGTATGGTCGGCCTGTGCCGAGCCGAAATCACTGCCTGAGAGTAACTATTTCGTAAAGGTCAGAAAAATTAATCCTGAAATTATATATTACATCCATTATACCATATCAGAGAAAAAATATAAAGTAAACAATACATGTTTTTTAACTTAAAAAAATTTAAAATTTTTTTATTTTTATATAGACTTATTTGAATAAATATTGTATAATTAATAAGTATTTGAAAAAAAGAAACACATGGAGGAGTATGTAAATGTCTTTTTATAAACGAATAGCTGCGACAGTTGTAGCTTTATCACTTATGGTTGCAGGAGCGGGCTGCGGTGAATCATCATCATGGGCTGTAAAATATCAGGATTATACTTTGAACTCGGGAATATTCATATTTTATCAGACACAGGCTTATTCAGAGGCAACTGCAATTTTAACTGAGGCTGATGAAAAGCTTGATTTGAATAATACAAAGCTTATAAAAACAATGTCAGTTGAAAACACGGATATTACCGAATGGATAAACAACAAGGCAACTGAAAACATGAGAATTTTTCTTGCTGTAAATGAAAAATTTGAATCTCTTGGACTTGAGCTTGATTCAAAGGCAAAGAGCGATATTAAACAACAGTTTAATTCAATATGGTCATACTATTCAGAATTGTATGAGAAAAACGGAATAGGTAAGGATACCGTAAAACAGATAGTTGAATTTGACTATAAGCAGAGAGCTGTATTTAACCACTATTATAACAAGGGCGGAGAATTTGAATATTCAGATGCGGACATATGGTCATACCTTGAAGGTAATTATTCAAGAGTTAAGTTTATAAAGCTTAACCTAAAGGATGGAAGCAGTGCTGAGCTTGATGATGCAGGCAAAAAAGAAGTCAGAAAAATGGCTGACGGCTATGCGGACAGAATTAAAAACGGTGAGAGCATAGATGACCTTATAAAAGAATACAATGATTATTATAATAAACTCGTATCCGATGCAGCGGCAGCAACCGCAACAGGAGATGATGCTTTAATTGCAGAAGAAGCTGACGTCAATGCTGAAGCAGTAACAGAAGCACCTGTAACAGAGGCACCATCTGATTCAGACGAAAGTGCAGCTGCTGAAAATTCCGACGCAGAACCTGCTGCAACAGAAGCTTCTGCAGAAGGCGAAGCTCAGACAACAGAACCGCTTTCCTCAGATACAGAGGACGGACAGGCTGTTACAACAGCTGTTTCAGAAACATCATCCGAGGTTGTTACTATTGCAGAACTCAATACAGCTGAACTTTTAGATCCTTATGCAAATGACAGCCTTCTTTTCAAAGGCTCAGAAGAGGATGGATATAACCCTTCAAAGGTTGTAAATGAAGCGGCATTTGACAAATGTGTTATAGGCGGTGACCCGGTTGTAGTTGAGGATGAAGAAAACCTTGCAGTTTATGTTATTAAGAGATATGATATCCGTGAAAGAGAAGATTTACTTGAAGGCGAAGACAGAGAAGGAATTCTTTGGGAAATACTTAAAGAAGACTTTGAGAAAAAGGCACTGGAGTGGGTTCCTGAAGATGCAATCAAGAGAAATTCCAGATCATACAGAAGATATGACCCGTTTGATATCCAGTATTCGTAATTAAATATTCATATAAAAAATAAAATACTGTCTGATTTAAAATAAAATCAGACAGTATTTTATTTTTGGTGTGTATTGTTAAACTGAAAGAATGATTATAGATTGTTTTTATTAAGCCATACCACAAAGTGAGGCAGATATATAAGCGAAGTCCAGGCGACTGTAAAGCCTGGTCGATTCGTGCGAATCGAAATCCCTGCATAACCATTATCTTCCCATATGGGTTAAATATTAACCTTAAAATATGCAAATAAAATAAAAAAACACAATTTGGTATTGAAAAAAAATATGTAATTTGTTATAATTAATAAATAACAACAGTATTTTTTAAAGGAGCGACACAATGAATTCAAAAATAGACGAACTGATAAAAAGCATCGAACAGGTAATTGTCGGAAAAACAGAAGTGATAAAAAAGGTAATAGTATCACTTTTGTGTGAGGGACATATTCTTATCGAGGACGTTCCGGGAGTCGGAAAGACACAGCTTATAGCATCCCTTTCAAAATCACTTAACGGAGCGTTTAACAGAATACAGATGACTCCTGATATAATGCCGTCGGATATACTTGGTTTTTCAATGATAAACAGCCAGACAGGAAACTTTGAATATAAACAGGGTGCAGCAATGTGTAATTTTCTTCTTGCTGACGAAATAAACCGTGCCTCTCCAAAAGCACAGTCAAGTCTGCTTGAAATAATGGAAGAGGGTCAGATAAGCCTTGATGGTGTGACCCGCAGGCTTCCTGTACCGTTTATGGTAATGGCTACACAGAATCCTGTAGAGACATATGGTACATATCATTTGCCTGAGGCTCAGATGGACAGATTCTTTATGAAGGTAAGCATGGGATATCCTACTATAGACGAAGAGCTTCTCATACTTGAACGTACAGAATTTGCAAACCCTATCAATGCAATCAGTCATCCCGTTCTTAGCCTTAATGATATAACCTTTCTGCAGAACGAGGTTAAAAACGTTTCAGTTGAACGCCATGTTAAAAAATATATAGCTGAGCTTGCAAGATTTACAAGGGACAACGAAATGACCGCACTTGGTGTCAGTCCGAGAGGAAGTATATCTCTTTACAAGGCATCAAAGGCTGTTGCTTATATTGACGGAAGAAATTATGTTACACCTGATGATGTAAAATATATAGCAGACAGTGTAATGTCACACAGAATTATTTTATCAGTAAAAGGAAAATCACGATACAAATCATCTTCTGAATTTGTAAACAGAATATTAAGCACTGTTGCTGTTCCTATGCAGAGATAGGGAGATGTATTTATGAAATCCATAATATCATATTTTTCGGTGCTTATTTCAGCAATACTTTATATGCTTCTTTTTGATAAAGCGGCCGGAGGAATAATGTCAGTTTTCTTGTTTGTTACTCCGGTTATTTCAGTTTTTTTAACTGTATCAGCTAAAAAAAGAATAATGCTTGAACTGGAATGTGAAAATGAAATATTAGACAAAGGTAAGCCTGAAAAGATACATGTGAATATTAAAAAAGATACGATTCTGCCGTTGCCGTTTGTATGCTTTACAGTTGAAATTTCAAAACGCTTTCATGAACTCGCTCAGAACGTTTATAAATTTTCCATGTCGGAAAATAAAAAACTGACTGTCGATATTGATGTAATCCCTAAAATCTGCGGACCGGCAGATATATTTTTGAAAAAAATATATATTACAGACTATCTCGGGATTTTTAAATTTAAAATTAATCCCAGTATGCTGATTGTTAAAACTGTTTCAATAAGTCCTGATATCGTGGAGCTGGATGAGAGTAATGAGCTTCTGAGGAATATATTCAGCAGTCTTACTGACAATGATGATGATGACGCTTCAAAATCAGCTTTCGGCAGGTCCTCCTTTCCGGGATATGAATACAGAAATTATGTTCCAGGCGACTCACTCAAAAAAATAAACTGGAAGCTGTCATCAAAAAGAAATCAGCTTTTTGTAAGACTTGATGAAGCATCAAATATAACGCTTCCTGATATTTTTCTTGATACATCTGCACCTGCAAATGTAAATAATGAAGAGACAGCAATGTACATGGAACAGACAATTATTGAGGCATCATTAGCGTTGCTCATGATGTTTGTAAAGCATGGACTCGAATGTACATACTCGTATTATGATAACGAGGGCTTAAAAAAGGAAAGCTTTAATTCTCCTGATGATATTCAGAAGCTGGCTGACAATATATCATGCGTAAATTTTAACAGCATACCCGGTTATGAAAATATATCCTCGCAAAGCAAAAGCTCAAAGTCGGCATGTGTAAATATTATATACACGTTAAATATTAATAATCAGCTGATAAGTCGTGTGCGGTCAGCGTGCGATAACAACAGTGCAGTAAAAATAATCATTCCTGAAAATACAGCTCATAGTCAGAGTGAAGGATTGTCTGATGTCTGGCTTATACAGGAAAATTACGAAATATGCAGATTCAATTAGCAGAAAGGCGAAACGATGTTAAATTCTATAAAAGAAGGCGTGACTAAAAACATTATACCGCTTATGCTGTGTGTTGCTATTGTCACGTCATGTATGTATGTTTACAGTAAGTCCTATGTGATAATGCTTTTAATTATCACATTTTTTATACAGGCGTCAGTTTTTACATTTTATAATTTTCTGTCAAAGAAATCAAATCTGCTTAAGTTTATTTCAGTAGTAGGTTCATTTATGGCAATCTGCGGTCTTTCGGTTATTGCAGTAAAGACAGGTCAGAATAAAAGCAGTCTGGATTTTTTTGTATGGTTTCTTTCGCCTCAGGCACTTGTTGAATTTTCTGTATCATATATTGTTGCAATATTTATAATAATAAATTTTTTTATTGCATCAACTGTCTATTATTTTTCAGTTGTAAGATACCGTATTTCAATATCATTTATGATAACACTCATACCGTTTGCCTTTTATAGAAAAGAAGGTGAACAGGTTCCTGTTTTTTTCGCACTTATCCTTCTTATCCTGTATGTTGCGCTTATGATTCACTGCCGTCAGCTTGATAAAAAAAACAACGAAAAAATAATAATTGACAACGGTTATAAAAAGTCAGTAACATATTTTCTTACGTTTTCAGCCCTTGTTGCACTTGTCTTGCCAAAGCCCGACATTAAGCTCAATAACGACTGGATGGACACGCTGCTTGAATCAGATGCACTGACATCATATATGCTTAGTAAGCTCGGTCTCGTATCAGATACTGCAACCTCATCGGAAACATATGTAGGTGCATCCGACGTCAGACTTTTTGAGTTTGTAACGGACGAGGAGCCTATTAACCTTAAATCACAGACCTACAGTATTTATGATTATGAAAAAAATATGTGGCATGTTGATGATTCGGATATTCGTGGTGTTCAGCTTTCAGAAACTGATTCAGAGCTTCTGAATCCTGAAAAATTTTATTCGGCAGTGGCCATTGCGAGTGAAGCAGATAATAAATTTGCTGAGAAATATAATATTGAGGGAATAAAAAAACGCCTTGAAGAGGATTATTTAAGAATTCTTATCCTTCAGGATTCAGCTATAAGAACAAAATATTATCTTTCGCCTACCCTCACATATAGCGTAATCTCAAATGTTGGTGATTACGTATACAAGGCAAAAAACGGAATGATTTACAGCGCTTCGGCATACGACGAATCATATAAAATAAAATATTTTTCACCAAAATCAGCAGAGGAGGAGGATTATCAGAAAATTCTTGATTCTCTCAGTCGTGAAAAATATTACGAATTTCTCTATGATTTATATGATGTACTGAATGCTTCAGGTGAGAATAAATATTTATCTGTTGTGAATGCGTATATAACAGATGCGCAGGCAGCGGCTGAATATGAAGAAAAGTTCAGAAAAGACCTTCCTGAAAATATCACATCGCTTTCAGATGAAATTATCGGTAACGCATCTTCAGATTTGAAAAAAGCGATGAGAATAGAAAGTTATTTCCGTATAAATGACTACAAATACAGTCTTTCATATAAAAAGCCGTCAGGCTATAATATGGAGTATTTTCTTTTTGAGGGTAAGACAGGAATATGCTCTGATTATGCAACAGCAATGGTTCTGCTGGCACGCTCGGCTGGGATACCTGCACGATACACAGAGGGAGTACATCTTCATAGAGATTCTGACGATGATCTGACAATAACCGTAACAGACTCAGACCTTCATGCTTTTCCGGAATTATTTATACCGGGCTACGGATGGATGACATTTGAGCCGACACAGATTGAACAGGCTGGAAGTAAAGAAAATCAGGATTATATAATGATGCTCATCGTCGCATTTTCGACTACTTTCATAATCGTATTTGTGATATTATTTTCAAAATTTGTATATCCTCAGATTACGGAATATATATTTAAATTCAGGGTGTCAAAGTCTGCTCCTGAAAAATCAATATCAATGCTCATGAGTAAAATCCGAAAGCTTGTAAATCTTGATGAAAGTGCTACATCTTCTGAGATTTCACATAGGGTTATAAGCATTTATCAGATAGATATATCGGGATTCTCACATGAATTTGATACTACCGTTTACGGAAACAAAAAGCTTTCAGAGCAGTATATTGATGAGTCACTTAAACTGTATACCGAATTATATAAAAAAATACAGGAAAATAAAAAAATAATGAAAATAGAAGGAAGGTCAGGATATGACATCTGAAGAAAAGCTTTATCATGCCTTTGACAGCATAAAATCCAGAATACCTTTTAAACCAAAGTCGGCTCTTATACTTGGCTCGGGGCTCGGAGACTTTGCGGATACTGTCACTACAGAATGCGTTATTCCTTATAATGAAATTGATGGATTTCCGGTTTCTACGGTTGACGGGCATAAGGGACAGTTTGTATTCGGATACGTCGGTAAAATGCCAGTTGTGATAATGCAGGGAAGAGTGCACTATTATGAAGGTTATTCAATGACAGATGTGGTACTCCCGGTACGCCTGATGAAGCTTATGGGTGCAGAAATATTATTTCTTACAAATGCAGCCGGCGGGATAAACATGAGTTTCAAAGCCGGGGATCTGATGATGATAACAGACCAGATTTCTATGTTTGTACCGAGCAGTCTTACGGGAAAAAATATTGACAATCTAGGACAGCGCTTCCCCGATATGAGCAGCATATATGACAGACAGCTGTGTGATATCATTCGTCAGTCTTCTGAAAAGCTTGATATAGAGCTTCAGGAGGGCGTATACATTCAGTTTACAGGACCCGAATACGAAACTCCTGCAGAGGTAAGGATGGCACGTATGCTTGGTGCTGATGCTGTCGGAATGAGTACGGCATGTGAGGCTGTTGCCGCAAATCATATGGGAATGAGAATATGCGGAATATCATGCATATCAAATCCTGCTGCCGGAATGGGAAGTACTCCGCTTAATCATAAGGAAGTACAGGCTGCAGCTGATATGGTCTCCGGCAAATTCAAGGCTCTTGTCAGAGATGCAATTGAGAGTATGGATGCGCTATGACGATAAGGTTTTATAATGCATATATCCTTACCATGCAGCCCGGATGCTGCATATTTATGGGTGAGGTACATGTTAAGGATGATACTATAGCATTTGTGGGTACTTCCGGTGATTCTGAATATAAAAATATAATGGAATTCGACAGAGAGATCGATGTCAGAGGTAACCTTCTTATGCCTGGCTTCAAGGATGCACATACTCATTCGCCAATGACATTTCTGCGTTCATATGCGGATGATATGCCGCTTCAGAAGTGGCTTTATGAAAAGGTTTTTCCGCTTGAGGCCAGGCTTGATGACGAGAGTGTATATTATTTCACAAAACTTGCGATTATGGAGTACCTTACCAGCGGAATAACATCATGTTTTGACATGTATTCATGGCAGGAATCAATGGCAAGCGCTGCTGCCGACTGCGGATTCAGATATGTAGTATGCGGAACGGTTAATGACTTTAAGGATTCTGCCGAAAAACAAGAGGAATTATATTTAAAAATAAACAAAATAAGCCCGCTTGTATCATACCGTATGGGAATACATGCCGAGTACACGACATCATACAGACTTCTGAATGAGCTTGCGTGTGTATCACGAAAATATAATGCCCCTGTGTATATGCACAACAGTGAAACAAGGAAAGAGACGGACGACTGCATAAAAAAATACGGACTTACTCCGACCGGGCTTTTTGATGATATCGGTTTGTTTGATTACGGTGGAGGCGGATTTCACTGTGTATATCTGACAGACAATGACATTGATATTTTCAGGAATAAAAAGCTATATGTGATAACAAATCCGGCGTCAAATGCAAAGCTGGCGAGCGGTATAGCACCGATAACAAAAATACTTGAAAATAATATTCCTGTTGCAATAGGAACGGACGGACCTGCAAGCAATAACTGCCTTGACATGTTCCGTGAAATGTATCTTGTGACGGCTTTGCAGAAGCTGCAGCTGTCAGATGCGTCAGCCTGTCCGCCGGAGCTTGTTCTTGATATGGCAGCAGTAAAAGGCGCACATGCCATGGGCCTTGAAAATAATGACACTATAAAATTCGGCAATAAGGCAGATATTATTCTTATAGACTTAAGTCAGCCGAATATGCAGCCTCAGGGAAATATAATAAGAAACATTGTTTACAGCGGAAGTAAGCAAAATGTATATATGACAATGGTAAACGGAAAAATTCTGTACATGAACGGTGAATTTTTTATAGATGAAGAAAAAGAATATATTTATAAAAAGGTAAACAGACTTTTTTCAGATATTATTGACGGACTTTAAATAAAGAGGCCTGTATTTTGGCGATGTTAAAAAATATGTAATTTTGTCTGCTTTATCAAACAATGAAACGGGGGAGAAATTATATGAGGGAAACAGAGTATAAATTTCTGGTTACAAAAGAGAAATTTTATGAGATAATGACTCGTATAAAAGAGCAGTATCCTGATGCATGCTGTGATGAAAGAATCCAGATAAATTATTATTATGATACAGTTGACGGATATCTTATTTCAAATCATACAACACTGAGAGCACGTCAGACAGAAGACGGTATTATACTTGAACTTAAAGAGCTATTGCCTGCATTGAAGGACTTTTATACAAGCAAAGAAACAACACATGATATATCAGGGTTACTTCCGGAGATAACTCTCAAGGACGGAAAATTTGCCTGGATTCCGTTTCAGCTTCAGGGAAATCTTACAACAAAGCGTGTCAGTATAAAACCGTTTCAGTTACTGTCAATTGACTTCGATGTAAATTACTATTGGGGCTTTTGTGATTATGAAATAGAAATGGAATTCAGTAAAGACGCACTCAAAGAGACAGCGGCACTTATAGGTAATCTGGGGCTTATGCCGTGTATAAATAAAACAGGCGGTAAGGTGATCAGATTTTTTAACCTTAAATCCAATCTCTTCAAAGACTAAGGAATGATGATGATATGAATCCAAGACTTCCGTTTCTCAGGGAAAAGACATCAAAGCTTACAACTTTGCCGGGTGTTTATAAAATGAAAAACCGGGACGGGCATATTATTTATATAGGAAAGGCTAAAAATTTAAAAAACCGTGTTACAGGTTATTTCAGGGAGTCGGCTGACCATACTCCTAAAGTAGCTAAAATGGTTGAAAATGTTTATGACTACGATTTTATCGTTACAGATTCGGAATACGAAGCTCTTGTTCTCGAGTGCAGCCTTATAAAGCAGCACAGGCCAAAGTACAATATACTGCTTAAGGATGACAAGGGTTATCATTATATTCATATATCAGACGAACAGTATCCTAAAATAACTGCTCAAAAGCAGATGATAAAAAGCGGCATGACGCTTGGACCGTATACGAGTCAGGGCGTAACAAAACAGACTGTTGCTGAAGTGAACAAAGCATTTATGCTTCCTGTCTGCAAAAAAAAATTTCCTTGCCGCGGTGCAAATCAGAAACCGTGTCTTAACTACCACATCAAGCAATGTATGGGGGTATGTATGGGTAAAATTTCTCAAAGGGAATACAAAGATATAATTTCTCAGGCGGTATTGTATATTAAATCAGGAAGTAAGGAATCGGTTGAAAAGTTAAAAGAGGAAATGGAGAACGCAGCAGAGAATCTGGAATTTGAAAAAGCAGCTAAGCTGCGTGACAGAATATCATCAATAACAAAATCAACTGAAAAGCAGAAAATAATAGATGCCGATATTGTAAATACTGATATTATCGCCTCGGTAAGCAACCCACTGGGTACATGTGTTTCAGTTATTATATACCGGGAAGGAAGACTTGTCGATAAAAATGCATATTTTTTTGAGGAAACGAATGCAGATGATAATCTTCTTGAAGACTTTATAGTCCAGTATTATTCAGACAATACCGAAATACCTGACAATATTTTTATTGAGTATGACATTGAGAGCAAAAACATACTTGAAGATCTTCTTAAAGAACAGTCAGGTCATACTGTCCATATAATATACAGACAAAAGGGAACGATGATAAAATATATTATGATGGCAAGAAATAATGCAAGTGAATTTTTATCGTTGCGTGTCGGCAGGACGGGAAAAGAGCTGATTGCACTTGAAGAGCTTTCAAGGCTTCTGGGGCTTGCGAGTCCTCCTGAATATATTGAGGCATATGATATCTCCAATCTTGGCTCATCTGCAATGTGTGCAAGTATGGTCGTTTTTGAAAACGGAAGACCGCAGAAAAATATGTACAAAAAGTTTTCTATAAAAACCGTATATATTCAGAATGACTATGCATGTATGCGTGAGGTTCTTGAGCGAAGATTTAAAAGATTCCTTGATGATGAGGAAACAGATAATGGCTTTAAGAGAATGCCTGATCTTATTTTTCTTGATGGCGGAAAAGGACAGGTAAACGCTGTTGAACCGTATCTGAGACAGATGGGGATAGATGTCCCTGTATTCGGAATTGTAAAGGACAGTAAGCATAGGACAAGAGCTATTTCCACAGGCGGAGAGGAAATATCAGTTTCAAGCCTTAAACCTGCATTTGCACTTATAACAGCTATCCAGGACGAAATGCACAGATGCGCAATATCTTATCAGAGAAAGCTTCACTCAAAGCTGACATTTCAGACACGTCTCACACAGGTAAAGGGAATAGGCGAAAAAAAGGCAGCGAAGCTTATAACACATTATAAGACAATTACAGCGATCAAAGAGGCAGACGCATCAGAAATTTCTAAAGTAGCAGGAATAAACACCGAAACAGCCAACTCCCTTCTTGATTTCCTGAAATAATTCAGCCATACAATAAAATGGTGCAGATATAAGCAAAGGTCCAGGGCAATCGCAAAGCCCGGTCGACTCGTGCTGAGTTGAAACTTCCTGCCTAAGCATCCCCTTATGGGCCGGATAATAATACCATTGATCAAAAATAAATAACAAACTATCTATAGACATAATAATAAAAATGTTGTATAATAATCTGAAGGACAAAAAAATTTAAGCTATGCTTTTAGAAAGTCATAGCTACACGGCAGGATTACTTTGTTTTTAAAGGAGATTTTAACTGTCTCTAAAAAAAGCAAAGAACCGTACCCCATAGGCCATAAGGCATCGGAAATCCTGTTTTTCGTTATGTAAAAATATATTCTGTAAAAGGAGAACTTTTAATGCGCGTAATTACCGGTTCAGCAAGAGGCAGAAAATTGATGACAATGAGCGGAAATGATGTCAGACCTACAACTGATAAGGTGAAAGAATCTATTTTTTCTATAATTCAGTTTCAGATTCCGGGCTCAGTAGTACTTGATTTATTTGCAGGAAGCGGACAGCTTGGAATAGAGGCGTTAAGCAGAGGAGCTTCAAAAGCATATTTTGTTGACAAATCCAAGGCCTCTATAAATGTCATTACTGAAAATATCACTTTGACTGAATTTGTAGAAAAAAGTAAGATAGTCTATATGGATTCAATTGATTTTCTCAAATCCACCTCTGAAAAATTTGACATTGCATTTCTCGATCCTCCTTATCACAGCGGAATTCTTGAACAGGTACTTCCGGTTCTTGCATCTCATATGAATGAAGGTGGAAGAATAATATGTGAACATGAATCAAGACTGGTTATTCCAGAAAAAATTGATTCGATACACTTGAAAAAAATTTATAAATATGGTAAAATAGAAATAAGTCAGTTTGTGTGCGGTGATATATAATTTTTATAATATATCTATCTATTCTGAGACAGCTTGTTCCATAACAGAAAGTTAAAAACGGACAGGCACTCTCCTGAGAAATTCTGACAGATCAGAGGTGCTTTTTATGAGAAGAATAGCTGTTTGTCCAGGCAGCTTTGACCCGGTGACATTAGGACATGTTGATATATTTAACAGAGCTTCAAGGCTTTTTGACAAAGTAATAATATTAGTTTCCACAAATCTTTCAAAACAGCCTCTTTTCACACCTACTGAGCGTATAAAAATGATTATGGAAGTTACAAGTGACATGGATAATGTGGTTATTGACATCCTTGATGGATTGCTTGCAGATTATGTTAAGAGTGTTGGTGCAGCTGCAATTGTCAAGGGGTTAAGAGCCGTAAGTGATTTCGAGTACGAATTCCAGATGGCACTTGCAAATAAAAAATTATATCCTGAAGCGGAAACGGTTTTTCTGACTACAAGTGCAGAAAACATGTATCTCAGTTCAAGTGTCGTAAAACAGATTGCAACATTTGGCGGTGATATAAGCAGCTTTGTTCCTGAAGCAATCCTTGAAAATATTGTATCCCGTATCAGAAAAACCACTTAGTTTTGATGGCGAAAAATAAATGCTTACACTTTTAAGATAATTATCATGAAAGGAGAAAACCGGTTCTTTTTTTAACCGGTTAAAATAGAATGAATAATATTGATGAAATACTTGAACAGATGGACGAGCTACTGGATAAATCGGCATCAGTTCCGTTTGCCACACATAAAGTGATGATTGACGGAGAACGCTTAAGAGAGCTTATTGACGATATAAGGCTTAATATCCCTCAGGAAATAAAACGTGCAAAGCTTATTGATTTTGACTGTGAAAGAATAATAAAAGAAGCAGAACAAAAGGCTGAGCTGATAGTACAGAGGGCAGAAGAAAGGGCTAAAACACTTGTTGCAAATGACGCAATTATAAAAGAAGCCAAGCAAAAAGCAATGGAGCTTTTAACGCAGGCGCAGACAAGATCCAAGGAAATCAAAATGGCAACAAACAACTATGTGGACAACATGCTCCATGATGCCGAAATATATTTTACAAAAGGACTTCAGGATGTAAAGAGAACATCTCAGGAAATAAGCAGAGTAAAGAGTGCGAACAGTTCAGGGGATTTATAAAAATTATTCATCCTTTACATCAAATCCGCATATATTTATACATATGTTTTAAATTTAAAAAATAAATAAACGCAAAGAGGCGTACCAGTTATATTGGTATGCCTCTTTAATTTTTTAAGAAGGGAAAAATTACAATGGATAAAATAGACATGAAACTGATCGATCTTTTACAGGAAAATGCAAGATATCCGTTAAAGCTTCTTGCATCGAAGGTTTTTCTTTCTGCACCTGCAGTGTCGTCAAGAATAGAAAAGCTCGAAAAACAAGGAGTAATAGTTAATTATAATACAACGGTTAACAAGCAGAAGCTCGGATATCATATAACGGCATATATAAGTCTTGAAATATCTGCAAATCAAAAAAATGAATTTTACCCATTTGTCAGTGAATGCCCAAATGTACTTGAATGCAACTGTGTCACAGGAACTTACTCCATGCTTCTTAAAGTAGCCTTTCCAAGTACAGAGGAGCTTGACGAATTTATAGGAAAGCTTCAGGTATTCGGAAACACATCAACGCAGATTGTCTTTTCAACACCTGTTCCGCACAGAGAAATAAAACTTGTTTAGTTCGCTGTTATTGCTGACTCTGAATCTGATTTATTATTTACCGGTACATCAGTTACTGATACTTTATTATCAGTATCATCATCGGCAGCCTTGTTTTTTTTATCTTTAACATTTTTGCTTTTTTTATCGGTTACCGTTTCACCGTCTTCATCTGTGATATTTTCATCATTTTTTCTGGCTTCAGTGATTGGTTTACCGTCTTCGTCTGTTACGTTTTCACCGTTTTCATCAGTAACAAATACATCCGTTTCAGATGTTTCTTTATTCTTGTTAAGACCTTTTACCCGTTCCCAGTAGTCGGCTGTTGTAGTTTCTATATATAAATCCCACTTTATATCTGGCTCTGTATATACAGGGATACCATCCAGGTCAGATTTAAAGTCCAGATTCGGATTATAACTCAGCATAATTGCAACAGCAATCATAGCTGCCGAAATGAGTGCAACAATAATTACTACAAATTTCATAATGACATTTCCTTTCATACTCTTATTATTCTGTATTATAAGCAAATCCGCGATTCACCCGCAAAAACATTTAAATATTTACTGTTAATATATGTAATCAAAGGCGCGATTGCAAAGCCCTGTCGACTCGTGCCGAGTCGAAATTCCTGTTATCATATTAATATATCATTAAATTAAAATACACTTTAATTATAACAAAATAGTTATGATATGTAAAGAAATACGATAAAATAAAAAACGAAATAAAAATACTTGAAATGTATCTGATTTTGTAGTATAATGAAACAGTAATGCGTATATAATCAAAATACTGAAAGGAGTATTTTAAGACTATGAATTATTCTCATGAAGTTGAAACTATGTGTCCTATCGCGCAGGGCGTATCTCATGGTGCTGCTCCAATTCCTGAAGAAGCAAAATGGGTAAAGGCAAAAGAGGTTAAAGACATCTCCGGTTTTACACACGGAGTTGGCTGGTGTGCTCCACAGCAGGGTACATGTAAACTTACACTTAACGTAAAGGAAGGTGTTATTCAGGAATGTCTCGTTGAAACAATCGGATGTTCAGGTATGACACATTCAGCAGCTATGGCTTCTGAAATCCTTCCGGGAAGAACAATTCTCGAAGCTCTTAATACTGACCTGGTTTGTGATGCAATCAATACAGCTATGAGAGAACTTTTCCTTCAGATTGTTTACGGTCGTTCACAGAGTGCTTTCTCTGAAGACGGTCTTGTAATTGGTGCCGGACTTGAAGACCTTGGTAAGGGTCTGCGTTCACAGGTTGGTACTATGTATGGTACTCTTGCAAAGGGACCTCGTTATCTTGAAATGACAGACGGTTATGTAACAGGTATCGCTCTTAATGAAGACAATGAAATCATTGGTTATCAGTTTGTAAACTTTGGAAAGATGATGGACTTCATCAAGGCTGGCGATGATGCTAATACAGCATATGAAAAGGCAAAGGGCCAGTACGGCAGAGTTGCTGATGCTGTTAAGATCGTTGACCCAAGAAAGGAATAAGGAGGATAACATACAATGGCTTTATTTGAATCATATGATAGAAGAGAAAAACAGATTCTTGCAGTATTAAAAGAATACGGCATCAACTCTGTTGAAGAATGTGCTGAAATATGTAAGGCAAAGGGCCTTGATATATACAAGCTCGTTGAGGGCATCCAGCCAATCTGTTTTGAAAATGCAAAGTGGGCATATACAGTAGGATGTGCTATTGCTATTAAGAAGGGCTGTACAAAGGCAGCTGACGCGGCAGCAGCTATCGGCGAAGGTCTTCAGGCTTTCTGTATCCCAGGTTCAGTTGCTGATCAGAGAAAAGTTGGTATTGGACATGGTAACCTCGGCAAAATGCTTCTTGAAGAAGAAACAGAATGTTTTGCATTCCTTGCAGGTCACGAATCATTTGCAGCTGCAGAAGGTGCTATCGGTATCGCTGAAAAGGCAAACAAGGTTCGCCAGAAACCACTCCGTGTAATCCTTAACGGTCTCGGCAAAGACGCTGCTCAGGTTATTGCAAGAATCAACGGATTTACATACGTTGAAACAGAAATGGATTACTATACAGGCGAAGTTAAAGAAGTATTCCGCAAGGCATATTCTGAAGGACTTCGTGCAAAGGTTAATTGCTACGGTGCAAACGACGTAACAGAAGGCGTTGCAATCATGTGGAAAGAAAATGTTGACGTTTCTATCACAGGTAACTCAACAAATCCTACAAGATTCCAGCATCCTGTTGCAGGAACATACAAGAAGGAATGTATTGACGCTGGCAAGAAATACTTCTCAGTAGCTTCAGGCGGCGGTACAGGACGTACACTTCACCCTGATAACATGGCTGCAGGTCCTGCTTCTTATGGTATGACAGATACAATGGGAAGAATGCATTCAGACGCTCAGTTCGCAGGTTCTTCATCAGTTCCGGCTCACGTTGAAATGATGGGACTTATCGGCATGGGTAACAACCCAATGGTTGGCGCTACAGTTGCTTGTGCAGTTGCTGTGGAAGAGTGCATGAAGTAATTCATAACGCACGTAAATACTTAGCTTTAAACGTCTCTGGTATTTTGATATCAGAGGCGTTTTTGTCAGATGATGAAAATAAGGATAAAAGAATAATTAACCGCCGCTCGAGGTTATTCCTGAACGGCGGTATTTTGTTATAAGCAGATTGTCATGTATGGTGGTATGCATATGATATCATCCTTGAAACTCAGATTTCGTGGATGGATTACATAGCATTCCCCTATCTTTGTCTTGTATTTTTCATTGAAGCGTTTCAGCGACTCTATAGAATACTTCTTTCCGGACTTAACCTCAATAGGGTGCATCTTGTATTTCAGTTTACTGTTGTTAGATATAAGGAAATCTATCTCGATATCGTTACGGTGTTTTTCTGCGCTGTCGAAATCCTTTCGGCTTTCAATAAATGCAATCACGCTCTGTGGCATACCCCCTACAAGTATATACTGTTTGAACAGGAGCATTGCCTTGTGGTGCAACTCATTCTCAAGAGGAATCATGTCTTCAAAGCATTTTTTGATATAGACTATGATATTTTCTTCACCGAGTGCTTCACAAAATTCCTCAAAATCAAGCGGATACATTTTAAGATGACGTTCCTCCGAGGGAATAACGATATCCTTGACATTTTCCCTGATTGAGATGAGTGAGCCTGTTTCTATATAATCGTATCTTCCGTCGGCAACGAGATATTTGATACACTCTCTTGCTTTCGGATACATCTGAACCTCATCAAATATGATAAGTGACTCGCGCTCATACAGCTTCACACCGTAATATGTGGACAGAAGCATGAAAAACGTATCAAGATCGTTCATGTATCTCGTGAAATAGCCCTTGACATCATCCGGAGACTTGGCAAAATCTATAAGGATATAACTTTTGTATTCATTCTTGCCGAATTCCTCGCAGATTGTTGATTTCCCGGTACGTTTCGCACCCTCTATTAAAAAGGCTTTTTGTCCGTTTAGTGTGTTTTTCAGCGTGAGAAGCTTTTTATACATTTTACGTTTAAGTATCATAATTACGCCTCATTCCATAATACGCAGGTTTGCGATTGCTTGTATACTCCTTGATGCGCATGTTTATAAATAATGATTAACCCTATTATGCGCAGGTTTAAGAATATTATACTATATGGTAATGAAAAAGTCAATTATCCGGATAACCCGATTGTAACCTGTCAGACATACAAAAGAGAAGTAATCTTCATATTGGGGATATCTTCTCTTTTTTTGTCCCTTATGTTATAATAAAACAGAAAAAATTCTTTTAACCTGTCAGATTTCAGAAAAAAAGCTGTCATTATAGGTGAGAGGAGGAAAAAGTATTGGATGATAAAACAATAATTCAGTATTACTGGGACAGGGACGAGCGTGCTGTTACAGAATCAGATGACGGAACATTTTTAATCAGGAGATACATACTTGATAATGATATTACAGACTATTATCTTGATGTGTATGACAGCAGTCTCAAATTAATGTCGGAAAAACAAATTATTGATAAAAATATTATATAATTTTAAATAGAAACTGATTTTGAATACGATAATAATTAATATTTATCATATTGTAGATTTTTAAAATAATAAGTGATATAATAATATCATTAATTTTATTATTTTTACATAATCTGATGCACAGATGAACCTGATAATAAAGGTTTTTTTCAGGCGTTATCTTTACTTATGAAATGATTCACATTATTAAAAAAAGGGGAGTAAAATTATGAAGACATTAGTTATTTACAAATCAAAAACGGGATTTACAAAAAAATATGCTGAATGGATAGGTGAGGAGCTTTCGTGTGAAGTAGTGGATGTTAACGATTCAGGAAAAGTATCATTTAAAGATTTTGATCTGATAATTTACGGAGAATTCATTAATGCCGGAAAGCTTAGTGGCATAAAGAAAATAAAGAGTCTTTCAGAAGAAGGAAAATGCAAGCTTGTAGTTTTTGCAACAGGAGCTTCACCAGCAGAATTGCATGATTATATTGAGGATATGTGGAGGGGTAACAACATCGATGACAAAACACCTCATTTTTACATGCAGGCAGGAATCTGTTATGAAAAAATGGATTTATTCACCAGATTAATTATGAAGCTGTTTGCAAAGATGATGAAAAAGAAAAAAGATAAAAATCAGACCGAAACCGGTAAGGCAGATGCTTTACAGAACTCATTTGACATTTCATCGAGAGAATTTATTAAGCCATTGGTTGAATATGTGGGGGGGAACAGCTTATAATAATCAGGCATTGATTTTATTTTTAAAATTATGGCATGAAAATGTTTTTGTATTTCAGAAAACAGTCATTAATAAATAAAAAGCGGATATATAAGAGCAGTATTAAATGCTCCTGTATATCCGCTTAAATTTTATTCAGGTTTTTCACGATATTTTTCATACTGAGAGTCGGTAATCAAGCCGCAGCCATGAAAAATGCCTTTATCATTGGAAATTACATAAAAATTTTCAGAAAATCTGTACTTTAAAAATACCTCTTAAATCCCGTCTAAAAGTAATTCTTTAAGAAGGATCAGGTCATATGAATTTATTTTTTTGTCACCGTTTATATCGCCTTTTGTATACTGTTCATCAGTTATATCCTGCTTGCCGAGGAGAAAATCTATCATTGTAACGGCATCCCTCGTATTGACAACTCCGTTTAAGTCTATATCTCCTTTTAGGTCCTGCTGAGGAGGTGTTTCAGTTATTTCAGCAAGACTTGGGGTTACATCCTTCCACCAGTCCCATACATTTCCGTTACGGTAGGAATCAACACGCGGGTCATTTGTCCATGTAAATACATTATCATACAGGTGACCGTTGTCATAGTACCAGTGTGCAAGTGCAATTATTTCATCAGGATAATTTTTATAGTATCCGTCATTCTCACCTGTGTAATTAGCCCACCCGGTATTAAATGCTTTTAATGCCGCACGAACAATCTGATAGCCTTCCAGATCATAGTCAACAATAGCGGAGCGGATAAAATGCATTATTTTGCGTATGCCCATATGATTTGAAACGATACAGTCATAGAAATTTGAGCGGTTAAAGGTATACTGGAACATTTCAGGAACATCGTCTTCCTTCATGAATGTAGGGTTACAGTCGGCAAATGCGGTTACAGCTGTCTGCATAGGTCCGTATGCATGTGCTGAGCTTACTCCGAATCCTTCTCCCTGTGCAGTTTCAATATCTGATCCGTCACCGTTTCCGCCAAGTGTGGATTCGCGTGTTGCAAGGCCTATAAAAAGAGCATAGACCATTTCGCGGTCATCCTGTCCGAGTCTTACGTGAATAAGATCCCAGTGTTCATCAATTTCCTTGTAAAGGCTGTACTTTACCTCCTGGACAGTCATCTTGTGATTGATAGCGCGTATCTGTTCTTCAGAAGCGTCAGCAGGGGTGTTTCGTTCTCCGTAATTGAAGGGATTTCCTACTCCTTCATTTTGCACATCTCTGCCCGGATCATGGGCCAATATCATTTCTTCAGCTGAAATATCGGAAACTGAAATAAAATCAGAAGCCGGTATTGATAAGGCACCAAATGAAAATGCAGCACAGACAGCGAGACACAGAGCTTTTTTTACGGTTTTTGCATTTTTCATAATTATTCTGTCCTTTCTGATTTTTATATATAAAATATTCTATATGAATTATATCATACTTGCCGGTAAGGTTCAATAAGAAAAAAATATTATGTAACACAATAAATCCATTTATATGAAATCATAAGATGAAATCTATTGACAAAAATTATTTTAAATGATAAAATAAATGTTGAATATAAACATTCGTGGAACGGAGGTATAGATTTGTCTTACTTTGATGTGTCAGAAGATGTAGATACAAGTTATCTTGAAAAAAAAATCAAAAAGGTTTTAGAAGAACAGGAAAAAAATGAAACAGAGAAAACCGAAGAACAGGTAAAGCTTTGTAAAAAGAAAATGGTTTCAGAACTTAAAAACCTTAAAAAGCAGAAATGTGTATGAATACTTCGGAATTATACAATATTTTTACCAGTTGTTTTCCCTATATACCCGTTGCAGAAAGATTGTTTTTAAAAAAAATAAGCTCTGATAAATACCGTTTTTTTATCAGATACAATAATAATAACCCTGTTGCATTTGCTGCTGTTTCCGGAAATTCAATTGCTTTGTTGTGTGTTGTTCCTGAAATGCAGAAAATGGGCCATGGAACAGCATTATTAAATGAATGTGAAAAGTTTATTATAAATGAAAAATGCAGAACTGTAATATTGGGACGAGGCAGTTCAGACTTTTTTTTCGGAGCGGTTATTAATAATTTTTCACATAATTTTTTTGAGAAAAAAGGATATCGCGCTTATAACGGATGCCTGAATATGGTTCTTAATCTTGATGAATTTTCATATTCATATATAGGAACAAAATACAAAAATCCTGAAAATGTAGTTTACGAGATTTACAATGACAGAGACTACATTCAGCTTATAACTGCTGTCAGCAGTGTCGAACCGAAATGGATAGCACACTACACAAAGGCATCCGATATTCTTGTTGCAAAAAAGGAAGGCAGGATAGTGGGATTTACAATCTATGACTGTGATGCAGAAACACTGGTTACTGCAGAGAATGAAAAAACCGGAGCGCTTGAATATGTAGGAGTTATACCCGGGGAGAGAAAAAAAGGTATAGGAATAAATATGGTTGCGTTTGCAACGCAGATACTCAAAAACAGCTCGTGTAACAAGGCGTTTATTTACTATACATGCCTGGATAAATGGTATTCAAAACTTGGATACCAGGATTTTTTGTGGTTCTGGATGGGTGAGAAAACAGACGGAAATTTTTAATTAATTCAAAAAACGGAAGGAATTTAAAATGAAAGCGATAGCCGGGGCAATAGCGGTTTCAATCCTTTTATCAATAATATTAGCGGTGGTGAACAATACGAAATATATTATTCCTGAGGCTCACGAAGAAAATGATAAAATTTCAGATGTTCATATAAAACAAGGATTATCAGCAAAAGAAGAAAATAATGACTTACATAATGAAGAAAAGATTGAATTATCAGGTACCCTTGTTCAGTCACACAATATAGAGGGAATACCATTAATATCTCAGCTGCCGGAGCTGCCGACAGGGTGTGAGGTAACTTCACTTACAATGGTGCTTAATTACCTGGGATCAAACGCCGATAAGCTTGAGATAGTAAGGGAATATCTCCCTAAAGAAGACCTTGTAAAGGATGAACAGGACGTTTTATACGGACCTGATTTCCGATACATATTTCCCGGAGATCCCGAAAATGATACGTCATTCGGATGTTTTGCACCATGTATAACCGAAACGGCTGATAAATATTTAAAAGAGAAAAATGCCGTTTATTCAGCAAATGATATTTCGGGGACATCTTTTTACGATTTATTTGATTATATTGCGGAGGATATTCCGGTAATAATATGGTCAACAATGAATTTATTGGATACTCAATATGAAATATCATGGAGAACAAATGCCGGTGAGATTATGAGCTGGCCAAAGAATGAGCATTGTGTTGTACTTAGCGGATATAGCTACAGTAACAATACAGTTCAGATATATGATCCTACAAATGGAATCTTAACATTAAATATGGAAGACGTAAAGGAACGATATGATCAGCTTGGAAAAAACGCAGTTCTTATTTCTTCTGTAAAATAATCCAAAGGAGACAATTTAAAAAATGAGGAAAAGTAAAAGAAAGACAGCAGCATTTCTCGCTTCGGCTATTGCAGTTAATATGGTATGCAGTATGATTCCGGTCAGAGCATTGAATCCGGACGATGTACTCAATGATAAGCTTGATGAGCTGCAGCAACAAATTGTAAACTACATATTTATAAAAAATTATATTTCAGGAAACATAGCGTTCAGTAATGACTTCAAGGTAAAGCTTGATTATAACAGTGACGGACTGATAAATATAATGGATGCTTCACATGCTAAAAACAAGATACTTGAACTTTCTCAAAAGCATGATACTACGGAAACATCCGCTACTTCTGCCACAACATCTGAAGCTATGTCATCTGCTACTTCCGCAACAACTGCAGTAACGACATCGGTTACCACAACAACGGCAGCACCTGTTACTACTTCAGTAGCCACTACAGCACCGCCTGTTGCAACCACTTCTCCGGTAAAATATGATAATCTTAAAATAGGCGATAAGGTACAGTACACTGGTCCTGCACACTTCATGGCTGACGGAACCGGAAGAACTGTAGATGTTTCAGGAACCTTTACAGTAGTAAATATTCTGCCGGGGGATAAATATCTTTACAGCGTACAGCTTGAAAATACAGGTTGGGTATCGTATGAGTTGCTGACAGGAAAGAAGCAGCCTTCTCCTGAGGCTACAACATCAGTAACTACAACAAAAACATCTTCAGTAACCACCGCAGGAGTATTCAAAAAGGGTGATAAGGTACAGTACAGCGGAAAAGCATATTATACCGCAAACGGAGGCACATCCGTAGATGTATCCGGAACGTTTAAAATAGTTGATATCCTTACAGATGAAAAATACAAATACAAGCTACAGCTTGAAAATGCCGGTTGGGTACCGTATGAAAGCGTAAAAGCAATATCTGAAACCACAACAACAAAGGCAACAACTACAACAAAAGCAACAACAGCGGCAACAACTTCAACCACAACAAAAGCAACTTCAGTTACGACCTCAGGAACAATAAAAAAAGGTGATAAGGTACAGTATAGCGGAAAAGCATATTATACCGCAAACGGAGGTACATCCGTAGACGTATCAGGAACATTTAAGGTAGTCGATATTCTTACAGATGAAAAATACAAGTATAAGCTACAGCTTGAAAATGCCGGCTGGGTACCGTATGAGAGCGTAAAAGCAGTATCTGAAACCACAACAACAAAGACAACAACAGCGACAACTGTTACTACATCGTCAACTACTGCGACAAAGCCTTCATCAATAAAGGAAGGCGATAAAATACAGTACAGCGGAAAGGCATACTATACATCAAACGGAGGTACATCAGTTGATGTATCCGGAACATTCACTATAAAGAAAATCATTACGGATACAAACGATAATTACACAGTACAGCTTGATAAGGTAGGCTGGGTATCCTATGAAGAAGTTACCGGAAAGAAACAGGATGTTGTCTCTGCCGAGTCATTTGACGGAAATACATATAAAATAAAAAATGCAGCGAGCGGAAAATATATAACAGTCGGCGGAACAGCAGACCGCAGCAATGTCTACCAGTCATCATCAAATGACAGTAAAGATCAGAAATTCACCTTCAAATCATACTATAACGCTCTGAACTGTTACAGACTGTATGCATGCAACACAACAGAGCACAGAGTTATAGACATAGTCAAGGACAGTAATCAGAATGTATCAGACGGATGCAATATTCAGCTTTATGAGGATGTTGATCCCGATGCTCAGACATGGGATATAATAAGTGTCGGAAACAATAAGTACAAAATTGTTTCACATAAAGATTCATCAGTAGCAATGACTGCTTCAGGCAGCAGTGACGGTTCTGCAACCGGAAAAACTTCTTCCTCTCCGGGAAATGTGTATCTGTCAAAGTACACAGGGGCTGACAGTCAGCTATGGTACCTGGAAAAAGCAAACTGATTTTTAAGGTTATTACGTCATGGTAATTTAAATTATTAAATATCAAAATAAAAATTGGCATCTTGCATGAGATGCCAATTTTTTATTTTGAAACGAATATTGATGTTTATAACAACACAGATCTTTGAAATATCAAAGTATAAGAGTCTTACTCTTCTTCACCCGTTCCGTAATCAATAACAGAAGTTGCTGCATCAACGTATTCTATTGATTCAATTAACTTATCAGGAATTTCTTTTCCGATGTAGTAAGCGTGCTGATATTCAAAAATATTTGTTGTAAGGTAACCGTTATCAGTAATTCCAAAGGATTTGCCGGTTATTCCAATGGAGGGATTGATACTGAAACTGAATATTCTGAAAAAAGAGAAATATCATTTGAAAATTAAAAATGCCTCTGCAAAATTTGCGTATTAATAATATAAACGATATTTAATTTAAATTCAATAGTTTTGTAAAATTAATAATACAGACTTTTAAAGTGAATAAGGTCTGATATTTTTTAATAACATTACCCTCCTGTTTGAAATACTTTAAACGTAAAACTGTCTATAAATTATAGCATTTCTGAAGTTAGGTGCACAAGGGGAAATGTTTTGAATTTATAAATTCAAGCCGATGTTTAAGGACAATTTTTACATATTGCTATTGCTGAGTAATTGTGCTATAATGTAATTAATTGCAAACTAATATACTAAATATTTATTTAACTAGAAAATAACCGACACATCTCTGCTGGAAAATGAGAAAATTTCAGTTGTCGTAAAATTTGCGACAGTTCAGATCGAGGGTGAACGCGGAAATTAAAGAGGCATTGAATACTATAACCTCGACGTTATAATCTCTGTCGGATATCGTTAAAAAAAATACAGCACAGACTGTTATCATAAAATAAATGTCAGGAGAAATAATAAATGAAATTTGTACATTTATCGGATCTTCACATAGGAAAAAGAGTAAATGAATTTTCCATGCTTGAGGATCAGGAATATATTTTTACGGAAATAATAAATATTATTGACAGTGAAAACGTGGACTGTGTAATAATTGCGGGCGATGTATATGATAAATCAGTACCATCTGCGGAGGCAGTGCAGCTGTTTGATGATTTTTTGTGCAGGCTTGCCGGAAGAAAGCTTCAGGTGTTTGTTATAAGCGGAAATCATGATTCAGCTGAGAGAATAGCATTTGGCTCACGTCTTATGAATATGAGCGGTATACATATGTCTCCTGTTTACAGCGGTCATGTTGAGCCGTTTGAAATGCAGGACGAATACGGCAGAATGAATATATATATGCTTCCGTTTATAAAGCCTGCAAATGTACGGATTTTTGAAAATCAAAAAGAGATTTTAACATATACAGACGCATTAAGAGCGGCAGTTGAAGAAATGAATATAGAAACATCTGTCAGAAATATAATAGTAACACATCAGTTTGTAACCGGTGCAGTGCGGAGTGATTCGGAGGAAATTTCAGTAGGAGGAACGGATAATGTGGATGCAGTCGTATTTGAAGGCTTTGACTATACCGCATTGGGGCATATTCACAGACCTCAGAATATCACAAGTGAAAAGATAAGATACTGCGGAACACCGCTTAAATATTCGTTTTCGGAAGCATCTGATATAAAATCAGTAACAGTTGTGGAGCTTAAGGAAAAAAATAATCTTAATATAAGAACAATTCCCCTTGTTCCTAAATATGACATGCGTGAAATAAAGGGAACATATGCAGAGCTTACTCTTAAAAGTACATATGAGAATATAAATTGCAATGATTACTTTCATATTACACTGACTGATGAGGAAAATATTCCGGATGCGATAGGAAAGCTCCAGGTCATTTATCCGAAAATCATGAAGCTTGATTATGATAATAAGCGTACAAGAGAAGCCCAGCATTTTGATGAGGTATGTGAGTCGGAAAGCAAATCACCTATAGAATTATTTACAGAATTTTATCAGAAGCAGAATAATCAACCTATGAGTCAGGAACAGCTGAAATTTTCAGAGCAGCTTATTGAGAAAATATGGGAGGAACAAGCATGAGACCGTTGAAACTCAGAATTTCCGCATTCGGGCCGTATGCTGGTGAAACAGTAATCAATATGGACATGCTCGGTGAAAAGGGAATATACCTTATTACCGGTGATACGGGTGCAGGAAAGACCACAATTTTTGACGCAATAACATTTGCACTTTACGGAGAGGCAAGCGGTGATAACAGAGAACCTGTAATGTTCCGTTCAAAGTATGCAGACGGTAATGTTCCGACTGAGGTAGAGCTCGTATTTTCATATTTTAATAAAGAGTACAGAGTCAGGAGAAATCCGGAATACAGCCGTCCTTCAAAACGTGGCAACGGCCTTACTGTACAGAAGGCGGATGCGGAGCTTTTTATGCCTGATGGACGTGTGATTACAAAGGTAAAGGATGTAAATAATGCTATAAAAGACATTATGGGCATTGACAGAAATCAGTTTTCACAGATTGCAATGATAGCTCAGGGGGATTTTTTAAAGCTGCTGCTTGCGGAAACAAAGGACAGGCAGGAGATATTCAGGAAAATTTTTAAAACTGATTATTTCCGTAAACTTCAGGATCAGCTAAAATCTGAATCCTCAGACCTCAAGGATCAGTGTGAGCAATTGTCAAAAAGCGTTTCACAGTACATAAGCGGAATATTGTGTCATGAGGATAACTTACTTATGACAGATGTAAAGAAAGCAAAAAACGGTGAGCTTATAGTTACAGATGTTCTGGAGCTCATTCAGAAGCTTATTATTGCCGACAGTGAGGACAATAAAAAATGTGTGGATGAAATCGGTGCAATTGACAAAAAGCTTGAGGATATAAACAGTATAATAGGAAAAGCCGAAGAAAAAAACAAACTCTGTAAAGAGCTTTATGATTCTGAAAAAATATATATTTCTCAGCAGTCTGTACTTCAAAGGCTTAATGAAGAAAATGAGTCAGCAAGGAAGAGCCTGCCTGAAGCAGAGCTCTGTGAAAAAGAAATAGCTGTCATTGAGGCTGAGCTGCCGGATTATGACGGACTTGAAAAATGTACATCGGAAAGCGAAGCTGTGGAAAAGCAGATAAAAGAGATTATAAATTTAATTAATGTCAGGTCTGAAGAAAATAAAAAGCTCGAAAATAAGCTTTCAGCATCAAAGGAAGAGCTGAAACAGCTTGAAAATGCCGGAGAACAGAGAGAAAAGCTTATTTACGAAAAACAGCAGAATGAAATACTGAAAACAAAGCTCGAGTCAATGAGCAATGATCTCCTGAAATGCAAGAAAAGCCATGAATCTTTGAAAAAAGCAACTGAAGAATATAACGATATTCAGTTAAGGCGTGAAAAAACTGAAAAACAGATTATAGCTGTCAAGGAGCAGATAAAGTCGTTGAAGTCACAGTATGAGCTGCTTGAAAAATCAGGTGAAATATTCGAAAAGCTTCAGAACGAAAAAACAAATGAGGAAAAAAGAAATTCAGAGCTGCTCCTACTAAGAAAAGGACTTGATGAATATAATAAAGCATGTGCAGAACTGAAAAAAACACAGGGTATTTACAAAGATGCAGCCCTGAAGGCAGATACGCTGAACAGTGAATATCTGGAAAAGAACAGGGAGTTTTTAAATGAGCAGGCAGGAATTATAGCGGGACAGCTTAAGGATAATGTTCCTTGTCCTGTATGCGGTTCACTGAGCCATCCTTCACCTGCACCTATGCCTGAAAAGGCACCTACAGAGGAAGAACTTAAGGTTCTGAAAAAAAAGCTTGATGATGCACAGAAGGAGTCTGTAAAGGCAAGCGAGATATCAAGCAGAATAAACGGTAAAGTGTCAGAAATGAAAAACAGTCTGACAGAACAGCTTTTTAAATTTACCGGTGAGAAAACTGATGAAAATATTAATTTATTTATTGATGAGAGCAATAAAAAAATAATCACACTGAAGGGTCAGATTGAAGATGTCAGAAAAAAGCTCCGTCAAAAAGAAGAAAACATAAGTGATACCGAAAAAAATGAAAAGCTTCTTGAAAAAATGCAAAGTGATCTGGATGGAAATAATAAAGAAGCAATAAAATCAGAGGGAACAAAGAAACTGCTTGAAGGGCAGGTAACGCAGCTTAAAGAATCCGTATTAAAGCAGTTTTATGATACATTCGGAAAAGGTGAACAGGAAAAGCCGGTTGATAAAATAAAATCTGCGTCTCAGAAAGTCAATGAGCAGGAGAAAAACCTTACAGAGAAGATTAAAGATGAAGAAAAACGCATACAGAGAAAATCAGAGCTTAATAAATCAATACCTGATTTTGAAGAACAAATCAGGAAAAATGAAGAAAAAATATACGGATTCAAATCTGAAAAGGCAGCATCTGAAAGTAAAAAATCAGAGCTTGCAAGGCAGATAGCCTCAATATCCGAAAAGCTTAAATTCGAAAGCAAAAGCAAAGCACTGGAGCAGAAAAAGCTTTTAGCACAAAAGAAGGAAGCAATAAAAAAAGCCGTTGATGAAGCAGAAAAAAGATATTCGGAGTTTGACAAAAAACAGACAGAGCTTGGTGCAAAAGTAAGTCAGATCAAAAAACAAATTGAGTCAATGGCACAAATTGATATGAAGAATGCACAAAAGGATAAAGAAGCTATAACAAATAAACGTACATATCTGTTAAATATTCAAAAGGAAATACACACAAGGATATCCACAAATAAAAACGCACTTGAAAATATAAAAAGCAAATCCGAATCCCTTGCCGGAATCGAAAAGAAGTGGGCGTGGGTAAAGTCACTTTCGGATACTGCAAACGGAAACATAAGCGGAAAAGAAAAGATAATGCTTGAAACATATATTCAGATGACATACTTTGACAGAATAATAAGCAGGGCAAATTCTCAGCTTATGGTGATGTCAGGCGGCCAGTATGAGCTTAAACGACGTTCCACAGCAGAAAACAACAGGATGCAGAGCGGCCTTGAGCTTGATGTTACCGATCACTATAACGGAACTGAAAGAAGCGTAAAAACACTGTCGGGTGGCGAGGCATTCAAGGCATCGCTTTCACTTGCACTCGGTCTGTCAGAGGAAATTCAGTCATCAGCCGGAGGTATAAGGCTCGATACAATGTTTGTTGATGAGGGCTTCGGTTCACTTGATGAGGAGTCACTCAGGCAGGCTGTACAGTCACTTTCAGGATTATCGTCAGGCAACAGACTTGTCGGTATAATCTCTCATGTGGCAGAACTTAAAAACAAAATAGACACGCAGATAGTTGTCACAAAAGAGAAATCAGGAGGCAGCAGGGTTTTAGTAGTAACCTGATATTACTCACTTCCTTTTCAGCTATACCATAAAGCAATGATAAGAGAAGGTATGGGGAGACCGCAAATCCCCGGTCGACTCGTGCCGGGTCGAAATCCCTGCATATTAAGCTATATGATGCGTAAGGTAAGGGGATATGGGCGAAGGTCCAGGGCGACCGCAAAGCCCAGTCGATTCCACAGAATCGAAACCCCGCATAAGCATTTTCCCTTCAATATGGTCTGAATAATAGCGATTCCATAATAAAAACAGAGGTAAGATTTTAATGAAAAAAAATAAAAAAAACAGACATCCAAGACGGAGAAAAATATTTTTAATATCCTTTATAATAGTCATGATTCTTTGTGTCGCCGAGACTGTACGCTCAAACACATATATTGACGTTGAAAAAATAACATGCCGGAGCAGTGAAATTCCGGATAGCTTTGAAGGTGTAAAAATAGTTCAGATTTCTGATTATCATAATCAGGGTAAACATTACGCTGACAGACTTATAAAGAAAATTGTAAATGAGGACCCGGATTATATTTTTATAACAGGTGATATAATCGACAGGATAAGACCTGACATTGACAAAACTGATTATTTTTTAAAGGGCATTTCAGAAATAGCACCTTGTTATATGGTATGGGGAAATCACGAACTAAAAATAACAGAAGAAATAAAATCTTCTCTCATAAAATCCATCCAGGATAACGGAATAGAAATTCTTGAAAATGAGTTTGTATATTTAAGCCGCGGTAACGGCAAAATAATGCTTACAGGGATGGATGACACCATGTATAAATCTGTTACGGATACTTATCCCGATGAAGATGTCTTTTCTATATGGCTTCATCATTTTCCGGAAGATATGGAAACAATAAGCTATATATCATCATCATCTAATTCAAAGGCCAATCTTATATTTTCAGGTCATGCTCACGGCGGACTTATAAGGTTTCCGATCACAGACGGACTGTATTCACCGGGACAGGGTTTGCTGCCGGAATATACGTCAGGATATTATGAGTATAACGGTACACAAATGATAGTAAGCCGCGGACTCGGCAACAGCGGTTATTCACTGCGCTTTATGGATCCGTTCCATCTTGTAGTGTGTACGCTGGAAAAAGAGTAATATATACGAAGGTCCAAAGCAAAAGGAAAGGAGCAAAATCATTGGTAAAAACCTTTTTTATTGCAGACACACATTTTGGTGATAAGTCAATTATCAGTTATGAAAACAGGCCATTTGAAAATATTTTTAAAATGGATAAAACTATTATTGATAACTGGAACAATACAGTAAGTGACGAGGATACAGTTTTTCTGCTTGGTGATTTTTCGTCATACGGTATTGAAAAAAACATTCATATATGCAGTCAGCTTAAAGGAAGAAAAATACTTGTCATGGGAAATCATGATACAGAGAGCGAAAAATATTATTTTGACTGTGGATTTTCAAGTGTAAGCAGATATCCGATAATATATGAAAACTTCTGGATTTTATCTCATGAACCCATGTACATAAATTCAAATATGCCATATGCAAACATATTTGGGCATGTACATAATAATCCGCTCTATACAAATTATTCAAAGCAGAGTTTTTGTGCGTCAGCTGAGAGAATAAATTATTTCCCTATAGAATTTAAAAAAATAAAAGAATTAATGAAAGTTTAAAACTTAAATAAATGGTGGTAAAATGGATAAAGAAAAATGTATAGCATATTAGGGTCTTGCATGATGACTGTACCGTTGCCTTGAAAATGATACAGCGGTTTATGATATAACAAACCAAGAGAATGTCCCCCGCCTCTATAGGCGGCGTGGGATATTCTTCTGTTTTTGTCGGAGTACAATCTCCGACAAAAACGGATCTTTGAGCACTACATGATAATTTGAAAGGAAAAATTATATGATAAAAATAATGTTTGTCTGTCACGGCAATATATGTCGTTCGCCGATGGCAGAATTTATATTAAAGG
Source organism: Bacillota bacterium (assembly GCA_023458875.1). Lineage (GTDB taxonomy): Bacteria > Bacillota > Clostridia > Oscillospirales > Ruminococcaceae > HUN007. The sequence continues at coordinate 38,073 of JAEWXO010000045.1, forward strand.
ATATGGTCAAAAAAAGGGGAATTGAATCAGAATTCTTTATTTCTTCAAGTGCAACAAGCACAGAGGAAATATGGAATGGTAAAGGTAACCCGGTTTATCATCCTGCAAAAGATGAACTGCAAAGGCATGGACTTTCATGTAAAGGAAAACATGCTGTTGAGCTTAAAAAAAGTGATTACGATTTATATGATCTGTTTATAGGTATGGACAGTGCAAATATTCGTAATATGAATTATTTATTCATGGGAGATCCAGAAAACAAAGTATCTAAACTTATGGATTATACAGAATCCGGAGGCGACGTTGATGATCCATGGTATAGTAATCGGTTTGACATTGCATATAATGATATTTACAAAGGATGCTGTGGGCTTATAGAATATTTACTTAAACAATAGAAAACATAGCATTATTTTCTTATAATAAGTAGTGTAAAAATTTAAAAGGCATTGGGGTTCTGAAAAATTAACTGTGGAAACGCGGTAAACGCTATTATCAGCCCAAAATTTAACCAATACTAAAAGAGCTGCCAAATAGGAGCGTCCCAACACAGGCTGCAGGATATACGGTAAGAGCAGTGGCGTAGTTCGCTGCTTTTTTATTACCGGAATCCTTGTGCGGATAAACCTCGTCAGCCGTTAGGCTGCAAATCTATCCTCAAAATAGATCGCCATCTGAGCGTAAGCAAGACCCCAGTCTCTGACAGGCATGCTTTAATTGTGATATTAAATACATTTAAATAAAAAAATGTAAAAAAATGTAAAAACATTGACTTTTCATATTTTATGTATTATAATGGAATTGTTGATGGATTAAAAAAAAGGATTGTTTGTAAAATATCAATTTTTAGTATTTATAATATTTGTTTTGTATGGTATATCTGATAATGTTTAATTTTCATTAAAAATCAATCTCAACAACAAATCAATTCAATAATAATTAATAAAATAAATACTTGGAGGATTATAAAATGAATAATAAAATTAAAAGAATAGCTATTGTTGGTGCTTTGGCTCTATCATGCAGTGTTTTACCTGTATCAGCATATGCTACAAAGGTTATTTCTTCTAATAATGCAGATGTAAGTCTTGATGGCTACATTAATGGTACTGCATGCAACTGGAATCCTTTTACATATGATAGCATAAACTACACAGCTATGATATATGGAAGTGATGTTCAATATGTAACATATGGAACACAGGGAAGCGACAGTGACAAGGTATATGTACAAGCAAGTACAGATAAGAAGACTTTTGACCGTATTTATCTTGGCGCAAATAGAGTTAGTATTAGTCGTACAGATCAGAATGGTGGAAGAAATTCTAGTCATGCAAACCTCAAGATGCACTGCTTAGAGGCAGAAGATACTATAAGTGCTTGGCTTGATTAACAATATTGCATATTTCACTAATTAATATTTCTTTAATTTCTATATAATATGTAATTTTGAATGATTTAACTGGAAAGCATTATGGATTTTGTCTATAGTGCTTTCCAAGTTTTAGAAAGAGTTAATTATGAAAATAATAAATAAGTATACAAAGTTCGGATTTTCCGGAATATTACTAATGATAGGATTGTTTATAGCATCTTTTGTACTGCTCTATGCAGCAGATGTCGCAGTAATGCTGTTAAAAGAGAAAAATATTATCAGGCAGTTTAAATATGAAGATTATTACCGGCTTGATATACAGGGAAGTAATAATCTTGAATATGAAACTGAGCAGCAAATTGTTGACAGTATTATTTCGGCATCAGATAAAATGAAATGTAATGTTAGTTTTGATAATGCATTCAATGATATAAATAATCTGATAGAACAATATGATATGCATCTTATACTGCATTCACAGGAGTATCCTGATCTGAAGACACAGGAAGGTAAAAAGATTGTGTTTCCTGTCACTGAATGCAACAATGCACTTATTGCAGGAGTAAGCATAGCAGGAATGTGTGACGATCAGCGAAATATTTCAGTTAATGATATTCAGGTTCCTGTTAAATATGTACTTAAAGATGAGTATTCATCAGGTATAGACTTTTCTATGTATATGTTCTGGGAGAACTGTGATGATAATATGAAGCAGAGCTTGAAGGAAAAGTTATGTGACAGGCTGGGGGAAGGTCATCTTATAATTAAATTATCAGGTAATTCTTCAATAGATGAGAGCTTCAAAAGTTTAGAGGATTCATTAAAGGATTACCCTGTTAGATTAACTTATTTTAACACAAAACAAAATGAAAACAGTTATCAGAGTGCATGGGATAAGTTTTTGAACTTTCTGTTTCTTCCTTCGTGTATCTTATTTTCTGTTTTCACTTGTTTCAGTATATCATGGTTATGGCTTAGCAAGAGAAAAAAAGAAATTGTCATACGAAAAGCTTATGGATATTCCGGCAGTCAGATCTTTTATATGCTTTTTAAAGATATTTTGTTTTTTTCAATACCGCCTGTGTTTTTGTCGGTGTTTACCAGTCTGGTATACAGATTAATAATTAATGATCCTCCGAGCTTTGATATATACTTGTTATACAAACTACTCATAATATGTCTGGGTATGATACTTATAGTTTGCCTTAGTGCACTTAATACTTTTTCACGCATTAATAAAATGAATCTGTCAAAAGAAATAAAATCAGATATATGATAAATGAAAACTAAAATAACAGGCATATTTTTGCATGACAATTTGAAGTGCAGTTTGAATTCTTGCCTGGGGTATAATATTTAGGAGTTAAATTATGATACTACGTCTGGCCGTGGATTTTTTATTGAAAAACCTCCGTAAATCATTACTTTCGGTTTTTCTGATATGTATAAGTACTATAATAATTATATTGTCCGTAATTCTTGGAGAGAATCATGATAATACATATAAAAGTGCAGATAGTATATTAAATAGCGGCATAAAAAAAACTGCTGTTATTTCACTTGATGATTTTTCAGATGATTTTTGTGATGAGGTAGCACAGCAGCCTGAAATAACATGCTTTGGAACATATCAATTATTTGGATGTGTGCCGATTCCGGAAATATCAGTTATTCAGTCCGGACAGCAGAAAACAACAGGTGGTTTTATGAATATGCAGTATATTCATAAAAACGCAGTTAATTTATTTGATCTGGATATATCTGAAGGACTAGATCCACAGAATTTGATATTTGAAAATGATAAAAAGTCAACGCAATACCTGTATCTTGGTTCAAAATATAAAGACTATATAAAATGTGGCACAGAATACAGTTTTAATGATTCAATTACCTTTATTGTAGCAGGCTTTCTGAGTGACTCACAAAAAATCCTCAACGAGAACTTAAAGTATGGATTCGATATGAATACATACAGTACTGTTCTTGATTTTGCATATGGAATACTGTGCGTATCTGAGGACATAACATGCGGTTATTTCTTTCTTTGTGCTAGTGATGATTATAGTCTTGATCAGGCTATGTCAAAACTCTCAGAGGTTGCTGATAAGTATGGAATAGAAGATATATCCTATATGAAATTACAAGATTCATATGAGCATACAAATGATGAATGGCTTCATGTGAAAAAAATCTTGTCAAAGCTTATACTTGTTGTTTGTTCTTCTTGTATACTTATGCTGTTATGCACACAGATTCTTGATCTGTTTTATCAGATGCATGATCTGGGGGTTATGTTTGCAAATGGTTTTTCAGTAAGGTACTTGTGCGGGATAATAACACTAAAGAATATGATTATTTCATTATTCGCATTTGTTTTTACAGCTATTATATGTTTCTTCGGAATTCCAAGGTTATTTGTTATGTCTGATGATATAAATGAGATGATAAACAGCGTAATTATTAAAACTGCATTGCCGTTATCATTGTTAATTATTTTTCTGATAAATGCATTTATAACATTTATATTAATTTTAATGCTCAGAAGGATGTCACCACTTAAAATGATCGGAGGTCAGAATGATTAGATTAGAAAATGTAAAAAAAGATTATATTGTAAATGGCATATATACACATGCACTTAAAAATATAACAACACAGATAAATCAGGGTGAGATGGTTGCTATTACAGGAACATCAGGTTCAGGAAAATCAACTCTTCTAAATATCATAGGCGCAATGGATAATCTCTCATCCGGAAAATATTATTTTAATCAGGAAAATGTATCAGAATTCAATTCACGACAGCTTCATATATTTCGTAAACAGTACATTAGTTTTATTTTTCAGAACTTCTCGTTAATGAATAAGTATACAGTTTACGAAAATGTAGAAATGCCCCTTATTGCACGTAAAGTAAAAAAACGCAGATCAATTGTTATGGATAAGCTTGAGCAGATGGGCATTGCAGACATGAAAAACAAACTGCCGCTACAGATGTCTGGCGGACAGCAGCAGCGCTGTGCTATTGCAAGAGCACTTGCTGCAGATACACCAGTAATTCTTGCAGATGAGCCGACAGGGGCACTTGACGCAAATACTAGCAAAGATATCATAAATTGTTTTAAGTCTATAAACAGTGAATCAAAAACGATTATAATAATTACACATGATTCAGATGTTGCTGATGCCTGCGGACGTATTATACATATTGAAGATGGTCTGATATGCGATGAGTGATATATATTTTGATCCTAGCTCGGTATTGGGTCAAAATTTTTAGCAAATAGGGTAACTTTTTTCTTGACATTCATAAGAAAACGGCCGGAAACTATTTTAAAAGCTTCCGGCCTTATTTTTTCTGTCAAACAGTATTAATGTTTGGTACAATATTCAATATATCCTTTTTTATAATATCCCGGTTTGTCCGATCTAGGACAGCCTTCGTTAGCTAAAAGTCCGGTTTCAGTGCAGTAATAATACTCCTCGACAAGTACTGATTCAGGATACTGTGCATTTGATTTATATTCGTTCGCAAAATTTCCAAATACATTTTTCCATATAGTTGCTGATTTTGTGCTTTTTATAGCATTTTCATTTTCTCCGTTTGCATATCCTATCCAGATTCCGCTTACGAAATCTTCTGTAAGTCCTATAAATGAAATATCACGCCAGTTCTGCGTTGTTCCTGTTTTTCCGGCTACGGTCTTATCAGGAAGATATGCGGTTACACCTGTTCCGACGTTATTGTCAGGCTGATCTGGGTCGACAACATTCTGAAGGAGTTTGTTCATTATATAGGCAGTGTCTTCTCCTACGACCTGCTGATAATCTGATGCGTTATGTTCTATTATTACTTTGTTTTTTGCCGTATCAATGGCACGGCTTATTATGTGTGCTTCATAATATTTTCCACCGTTTCCGTATGGAACGTATGCGTTTGTCATATTTAAAATGGTAGGTCCTTTGTTTGTTGCACCGACGCTTAATGGTGCATAATCAGTATCATAATCAGGGTCAAGTGTAAGGTGCATTTTTTCTGTTGCAAAATCAAATACCTGTTTTATGCCGAATTTAAGGCAGAGCTGGGCCGGTATAGTGTTGTATGATTTTTTGAGAAAAAAGTTCACTGTGTTTGATTTGAAGCTCCAGTAATTGTCATAATTTTCAGGCCATCTGTCCTCTGTTACGATACCGGAATCAAGGGGAGCGTCAATAAACATACTTGACCATGTAATCAGATTGTTTTCAATGCCGTATCCATACGTTGAAATAGGTTTGATCGTTGAACCGGGCTGTCTGTGTGTCATTGTGGCATGGTTCCAGCACAGCGATGATGTTTTTTCGCCGATTCCTCCACATATACCGAGTATCTGGCCATAGTAATCAAGTACTACAAATGATGACTGAACAGGTTCTCCTTTTTCATCCTTCTGTTCAGGGAAAAAAGACCAGTCAAGATAATTTTTCTGGAGTTCGTTCTGGATGTTTCTGTTTGTTGTAATATACAGATCATATCCGCCGCTGTAGAATTCATCAAGTGCACGTTTGTCAGAGTAATTGTATTTCTTTGCAATATAGTCGCGGAATTCATAGATTGCAGTATCAACAGCCCACGAATTGACCGCAGGATTTATAAAATCATTTTGTGCGAATTTTTCACAGTCAGGATTTAATTCTTTGAATTTATCCATGTTTGTTACAAGTACCTTTTCGTCTAATGCCTGTGTATACTGATCGGACGATATTTTTCCGAGCTCAAACATCTTCCCTAATGAATAATCTCTTCTCTCCTGATTGAGCTTATAATTCTTTACCGGATTTTCATAATACGGATTGCGGGGGATAGCCGCAAGTGATGCTGCTTCTGCAATAGTAAGCTCTGATGCGTGTTTGCCGAAATATCCTATTGAAGCCGCTTCTATTCCGTAAAGATTTGCTCCGTTTTCATCCTGCCCGAAATATATGGTGTTAAGGTAGGCGTTTAAAATCTCATCCTTTGTATATCTTTTCTCAAGCTTGACGGCACGGAATATCTCACGTATTTTTCTCTCCCATGTTGTCTCATTGTCATTTGTAATGTTTTTTATAAGTTGCTGTGTTATAGTTGACCCTCCGTGCTTGGAGCTGTACATATTTATAAATTCATTTGCAAATGCAGAAAATGTACGTCTGTAATCCACACCCTCATGATTGTAAAAGCGCTCATCCTCAGTGCAGATAAAGGCGTCCGCTACATAGGCGGGAAGCGAGGACAGATTTACGGAAATCTTTATATCGTTGTTGTTTCCGAGCTTTTTATAAATAAGCTCATATACCCCCGTGTCAGGGTTAATCTCATAAATACATGATGCAGATTTGAATTGTACGTCTTCGATATCTACTGAATTTGTTTTTTTCATTACATTTACCAGATACAAAGCGGCTACTGAAAGTACAATTGAAACCGATATAATTGATATAAAAATAATTGATACCAATACAGTTGATATTATAGAGACAGCCCTTTTAATTTTCATTTTTTTTGCATATCCTTTCAAATTTAAATATCTTTAATTAGTATATATGTTTTTATATAAATATTATGTAAAATAAAGTTACCTTAAAATTTTTTTATGTATACAGTAAAAAAATATGACAATAATTATGATATAAAATAAATTTGTAAATTAAATTGGATGTGATTTGCATGACTAGAAAAGTAAAAATGACTATGGGTCTTATTGTATCATTGGCTATGACGGTGTTTCTGATTTTTATTTCTGCGTTTTTTTTCAGACACAACGATATAAATACGGGTGCTGAGGAGGTTATGATAAATCTTTCATATATACTGAAGGATTATAACGGATATCTTGCGTTATTCAGGGGTGACTCCAAGGTACCGTATCTTGTACTTGAAACCCGTACAGTATTTTTAAATGAATATGACAGAAAACTTGTAGCTGATGGAATTTCAGTAAATACTGAAAAGGAGATTCACAGATTAGTTGAGGATATGACAGGTTAGTATTTTTATTCAAATAAATCATCATTATTTAGTTGGAAATTAATAAATTTCTGGAAAGATGACAATATACGAGTTGACTTGGACAGCATATATGTTATAATTAAAAAAAGCTCAATTCGGATTATTAGACATAAAAGGAAGTGATATTAATTGACACCACAACAAATTGAATATGTTCTCGCTGTTGCTGAAGAAAGAAGCTTTTCAAGGGCAGCGAGAAAGCTGTTTGTTACACAGCCGACACTGAGCAAATTTATAATAAATCTTGAAGCAAATCTTGGGGTCACATTATTTGACAGGAGCACGTCCCCAATAACGGTAACTGAAGCAGGAAAGATTTTTATTGAAACTGCAAATCAGATGAAAAATCTTGAAAAAGATATGACTGTTAAAATGAGCGATCTCATAGGACTGAAAAATGGATTAATTAAAATCGGAACGTCATCGTTTTATGCTTCAAATATGCTTCTTAAGACTATTCTTAAATTTCATGAAAGGTATCCTGAAATACAGATTTCAGTTATGGAGGACTTTTCAAGTGCTCTTGAACAGAATCTGTTAAAAGGAAATCTTGATATTGTAATCGGAACATCATGTTTTGATGAGGAATTATTCGGAATTGAGGAGCTGTGTCTTGAAAAATTATATTTTGCCGTTCCTGCAGAAAAAGCTATAAATAAAAAATATTCAGAATATGCTATTACAGCAGAGGAAATAAAAAATAATTCTGACAGACTTTTTACCTGTGAAAGCATAAATATTAATGTATTCAAAAAAGAACGGTTCATTTTCCAGAATAACAGTGAACTTAGCACCCATTCAATTACGAAAATATGCAAAAGTCATGGCTTTACTGCTAATATTTCATTCGGGTCAAACAATCTGGAAACGGTTTTTGCATTTGTCTCAGCCGGGCTTGGGGTAGCTTTTATACCCGATACATATATTAAATTTTCTGATATTTCGAAACATCCTGTATATTATTCGCTTGATAATCTGGAGCTTGAAAGCCATATAAAGCTTATATATAAAAAAAATAAATACCTTTCAAAAGCCGCAATTGCTTTCTGCAATACATTAAAAGAGCTTATAGGAATGGGAACGTGGAAATAAATAAAGAAAATTATAAACGAAAAAGCCAGACAATCCTTTATGGATCGTCTGGCTTAAAGTCTTCTTACAGGACTTTTTACGAGTTAGGTATGTTTGAGTTAGTTTTAATTATTTGAGGTTTGAGAATTATCAGGTGTTAATCAGCAGCCGGTATAAACCTGGCCTGCGCGGAGTTCTTTTCCGTTTGCTTTAAATAATTCAGAAACGGATACTACCTGCCATCCCTGTTGTTTCATATATGGGAGTAATTCTTCCATAGCAGCAGCAGTAGTTTCGTATGTTTCATGCATAAGTACTACTTTGTTTCTGAGTGAACCATTCTGCATTGCGTTTTTGAGTGTGCTGACAATCTGTGATGTACTTGCGTTATCCCAGTCTTTTGTATCAATACCGCAGTTGATAAGAGGTACACCGGCATTTGCAGATGCGTTCTGATCTACGCTAAGGTAAGGAGGTCTTACAAGAAAATCTCCTGCACCAACTATTCCGTTAAGAATAGTTTTTGTCTGGTTTATTTCGTTTCTTATTGCGTCTCCTGACATTCCGCTGAGACTGTTATGCGTATATGTATGGTTTCCAATTTCAAATCCTGCATCAAATGCACTTTTGATTTCAGCACTGTTGGAACCGTTTATTTTATTTCCCCAGTAGAAGAATGTTGCATGGAAACCGCTCTTTTTCAGTGCATTCTGGATTCTCATTGATGTAGCGTTTCCACCAGTACCTACAGGACCGTCATCAAATGTGAATGCAACCATTGGCTTTGATGTATCAATCCATGATACGTCTGCTGAACTTGACCATACACCGTTTACAACTGAGCCGGACATTGTCTTTGAACCACTCTGCTGTGACTGTGTTGTTGCCTTTGTAGTCTGTACAGTAGTCTGTGCAGTTGTCCTCTGTGTTGTAGTAGCAGGTGCTACGTAGCCTTTTCCTAATGTAACATCATCCTTCATGATATACTGTTTCATAAGGCTGAGGTCAGCAAGGTTTACATCCTTATCATATACAACGTCAGCAGACATCATCTGAGTTGAATCCAGATTTATGTCACTGAGAAGATATAATGATATCATTGTAAGATCGGTTATATCAGCTTTTCCGTCTCTGTTAATATCTCCGAATTTGAAATCAGGGGTTGTTGGTGTTGAAGGCTGTGTAGTGGTAGTAGTAGTTGTAGTAGTTGTTGTAGGAGTTGTTGTCTTAGGTGCAGCATTTGCAGCAACCTTCATTACTTCTGTATAAGCCTGTTTAGGTGTATAGTTTGAACCGAATATTAACGGGTTGTTTTCACGTCTCCAGCTTATGCTGTCGTGTGTTCCCCATACTGTAAGTGAGCTTATTTTATCTGCATTGTCTACACACATCTGGAATATATCGGCGAATAGTTTAGCCTGTGCTGTTGTATCGCCGCATGTGATATCAAGCTCAGTAACCTGAACGTCAAGACCTGTGCTTATGAATTTTTCAAGAGCTGTCTTATAAGTAGATGCACTTGGATATTTAACGTCGAGATGTGACTGCATACCGATACCGTCAATAGTGCCGTTTGCCTTAAGCTTCATAGCCATATTGTAAAGATCGTTTGTTTTTGCACCTATGTACTCGTTGTAATCGTTGAGGTAAAGCTTACATCCGGCAGGAGCATATTGTCTTGCATATTCAAATGCCTTGATTACAAAGCTGTCATCACCGTAAACTCTTACCCAGTTTGAATTATCAGCCGGACGGAGTCCGCCGCCGTCGTTTAAGAATAATTCGTTACATACATCGTATGCATAGAGATCAAGCTTAGGATACTGTGTTTTTATAGCTTCAAAAGTGTTCTTTATAAAGCTTTCCAGACGCTTATTCATAATGTCCTTTGAAACGTAAGCACCGTTATCGCTGAAGTTTTCTTTAAAGAACCAGCTAGGAGTCTGGCTGTACCATACAAATGTATGACCTCTTAATGAAATTCCGTTATCTTCACAGAATTTTAAGGTCTGGCTTGCACGGTTCAAAGAAATCTGAGTATTTACATTATTTCCTCTCTGCTGACAAGCACCCTGATCAATAAGTGCATCAGGCTTTAATTCATTTTCAGGAGTAATACTGTTGAAGTGTTTTTTGATAAATGAAGCGCCTGAACTTAATTCATTAGGGCTTACTGATGTTCCTATCTTGAAGAAACTGCTGAAAGCATCCTTTAATGAATCAGATGAAGGCTGAGGAGTTGTAGAACCGTTAGAAGTTGTAGTTGAAGGAGTTGAAGAGCCACCTGATAGTTTTACATCATCAAGGTAGAAGCTGATTAAATCCTTCGCTGCAGGTGTTTCTGTATATGCAGTCTGAACATACAGTGAAATGTTTTTAGCACCTGAAGGAACTGTAAAGTCACCTGCGAGCTCTGCCCATTTTCCTGAGCTTGCTGTAGCGTCACTTATATTGTCATAGTGAGTTTCACCGTCAAGATCATACTGAACACCAAATGTAAAATCTGATGAAGAATAATTGCTGTCATTAAATCCGACATATGAGCTGAATGAATAAGAAGTGCCGGCCTTTAATTCTGAAGATGATACTGAAGCACCGTTCCATGACTGAGTTCTGCCACCGATATACAGTGATTTGCTTCCGCCGTGTTTAAATGAATTGGTGAGTGTCAAGGTAACATCATCACCACGTGCTTTCCAGTCAGTGCCTGTACCTTCAAAACCATCCGAAACTCCTGTACCTGAGCCTGATGGTGTACTTCCAGGTGCGTCAGTTGTCGGAGTGGAAGTTATATATGTAGTTGTATTTGTAGGCTCCTTGCCAATGACAAGTTCGTTCTTTTTAACGTTAGCTTTACCGCTTGAACGGTAGCCTTCGACGTTGAGAGCAACCTCATACATCTTACCCATGGTGAGGCCGGCTTTTTCCCATGCTGCGAAGTGGTTTGAAACTGTGATAGTACCCTTGAGGTTCTTCATTGCGTTTACTTGTGCAGGGTTTGTCTTTTTAACGCTCCAGTACTGGGCAAATGTCTCGGTGCCGTGGATAGATGGCTGATCGTAACGCATTGTTTTGTAGATATCGTACTGATTTCCGTCAGAAACAACTGTTCCAAGAGAATTTGTCGCTCCCGGCGGTCTCCAGTCACCCCATGCTTCTACGATATAGTACTCTACAGTAGGATCCTCTGTCCAGCCGTAAACGCACATATAGGAGTTACCCATAGGCTGGTAGTCAACATCGTAGTTAATCGAGATAGTTCCGTAATCCTGGTATTTTTTTGTGCTGCCGAGTTTTTTACCGGTACGGAACAGACAGTTTTCGATATTGCTCCATGAACAGCTGAATGCACCATTACTTCCGACCTGCATATCAACAGATCCTGTATAATTCTGATTCCAGAGTTCATAATCGTAACCGTCTACAGTTCCTGTTTTCTGCTGATCAGCTGCTTTTACAACTGAAACATCTGAATAAAGTCCGGAAGCAGGAACAAGAGTCAGACCCATTAAAAATGCTGTGAAACAAGAGATTAATTTTTTTTGTTTCATATTTAAGATCACCTTCCTTTAGTAAATAGTGTACTATTTTCATAATATATTGTCAAGTATTGAGATAAACGTTAAAAGTTTATGTAACTTATTTATAAAAATTGATAAAAAAAAACGATTTGTTTAAAACAGCAAATAATCTTTAAAATAAATATTAAATAAAAACCAAAAGCACTTATATGAAACATATGATTGAATATCAAATTCCAGTATATTACATATAAAACGGCGTGAAATAGACATATAACTATAACATGTATGTATATATTTCTATAGTGTAATACATACTTTGTAACACAATTAAAAAGCATATTGATTTTTGCTGTACAGCGTGATATTATTTATAAAAAGCTAAAATATAAAATTGTATCTGCGAGGTCTCTTATGAATAAAAAACAATACACTGACGCTGCTGAAAAGTCACTTTTCTTCAAGGGTAATAATCACAGGATAAAACAGGCACTAAAAAACAACGGAAAAAGAAAAACAGTTGCATTTCTGGGCGGTTCTATAACGCTGGGATGGAACGGTGAAGAAATGCTGAGTGAAAATTACTCTGTTCTGATTTATAAATATTTATGCGACATTTATCCGGAAAATAATTTTGAATATGTAAATATGTCACTACCGAGTGCAAATTCGTTTATCGGTCTGTCTATACTTGAAAAAAAAATTGAAAGCAGCATTATTCCGGATATTGTTTTTGTGGAATACGCAGTTAATAATGAATGCGGCAGGGAATATATGATTTCATATGAAAGTCTTGTACGTAAGCTGCTGAATCTTCCTTCAAAACCGGCGGTGATACTGATATTTACAATTAATCAGTCATTTTACACAAGTCAGGGATATATGAAAAGAATAGGTCAGAATTACGGATTACCCATGATAAGTATAGCTGATATAATCAAGTCGCTTGTAACTGAAAACATTATCGAATGGTCAATGTACTCCGATGACTGGATACACCCTAATATATGGGGACATAAATTTATAGCGGACTGCCTTACCCTTTATTTTCAGAAAATACATGAGGAAAGTACTGATGAGGAAATTAAGCTTAATAAACATGTATATTCACTTGATTATATAGATTATACACCGCTTGTACCTTCGCTGTATGATATCAGCTGCAATGGCTATGAAGAAATAAATGCTTCAGATTTTTTTGAACACGGGCTCAGATATATACCTGAAACAAATGACGTATTTCTAAGCTTTGACGCAGATTTCAAACATCTGTTCATGACTTATATGCATGACAAAACCGAAAAATACAGTGATGCTGATATTTATGTTGACAACAAAAAGGTATCATTACTTCAGGGAAAGAGTCTTTATGGCTGGGACAATATAGTTATGAAGCACATATGTGAATTTGAACACAAAGGACATCATACAGTTGAAATAAATATTAAGGACAAAAGCAAAACGATGGTTCTGGCAGAAATAGGGATATGCTGACAGATAAAAAACAGAAGGTTATCAAAAAACGGCACCTGTATTTTAATACAGGTGCCGTTAAAATTTGTTATTGTTAAATGTTAATCGGCAAAATATTTTACGCCGCTTTCAAATATGAACTGATCCTTTGGTCCCTTGACATTTTTACAGATATCAGAGCCTTTTCTTTCACTGTGTCCCATTTTTCCGAGTATTCTTCCGTCAGGAGATGTGATACCCTCGATAGCATCTACTGAAGTGTTAGGGTTATATCTGATGTTCATTGTAGGTTTATTGTCCATGTCGATGTACTGTGTAGCAATCTGACCGTTTGCGGCAAGAGTTTTAATAAGTTCAGGTGATGCCACGAATCTTCCTTCACCATGTGAAATTGCGATAGTATGAGTTCTGCCAACCTCACATGCTGCAAGCCAAGGAGACTTGTTTGAAGCTATTCTTGTACGGACCATCATTGACTGATGTCTTGCGATAGTGTTGAATGTAAGTGTAGGTGACTCATTGGTCATGTCTGTGATTTCACCGAAAGGAACAAGACCAAGCTTTATAAGTGCCTGGAAGCCGTTGCATATACCGAGCATAAGACCGTCACGGTTTTTAAGAAGCTCATGGACAGCATCCTTTATGCGAGGATTTCTGAAAAATGCCGTTATGAATTTACCGCTTCCTTCAGGCTCGTCACCACCGCTGAATCCGCCTGGAAGCATAATAATCTGTGAGTTCTTGATAGCCTTTTCTATTTCATTTACAGATTCTTCAATTGCAGAAGCAGTAAGGTTTTTAATAACAATTGTATCTGTAACAGCGCCTGCTTTTTCAAATGCTTTTGCAGTGTCATATTCACAGTTTGTACCGGGGAATACAGGAATAAGAACACGCGGCTTTGCAACCTTTACAGCCGGTCTTACAGATATTCTCTTTTCATACATGTAAGCCTCAGGCTTTGTATCTTCAGTAGGAATAATGCACGGATAAACAGGTTCAAGCTTTGATTCCCATGCCTTAAGCAGTGTATCGACAGAAACAGCGTAGTCTATATTATCAATTACAGGCTCTTCGTCCTGGGATGTAACAGTACCTATAACTGTTTCACTGCCCTTTGTAGTGCCGTTTATTTCAACGATGAATGAACCATAGGAAGGTTCAAAAAGCTGACTTTTTGAAAGCTTTTTGGTAAATCTGAAACCAAGTTTGTTTCCGAAGCACATTTTTGCAATACCCTCCGAAACACCGCCGCCGGTTACAGTCCATATTGCCTTTGCTCTGTCAGAAGCAATAAGATTTTCAACCTTATCAAAACATCTTCTTACACTTTCAAAGTCAGGCAGTCCGTTTTCATCATATTTTGGAGCAATAAGAATAACGGAGTTTCCGGCTATCTTGAATTCAGGGGAAATAACTTTATGACTTGAAGCTGTTGAAACCGCAAATGAAACAAGTGTAGGAGGTACATCGATATTTTCAAATGTTCCCGACATTGAATCCTTTCCGCCTATAGCGCCGCAGCCAAATTCAAGCTGTGCCTTGAGAGCACCGAGAAGTGCCGCAAACGGTTTGCCCCATCTTGAAGGATCGTTCTGGGTTCTTTCGAAATATTCCTGAAATGTCAGCCAGCATTTTTTGTAGCTTCCGCCTGCTGCGACTACCTTTGATATTGATTCAATTACAGCCATAATTGCGCCGTGGTAAGGACTTTTTTCGCTTATAACAGGGTTATAGCCCCAGCTCATAATTGAAGCTGTTGTTGTTTCACCATAAAGAACAGGAATTTTTGCAGCCATTGCCTGTGTAGGAGTGAGCTGATAAATTCCTCCGAAAGGCATAAGAACTGTTCCGGCACCGATTGTGGAGTCAAATTTTTCAACAAGACCTTTCTGGGAACAGATGTTGAGGTTTGAAATCATTGATACCCAGCTTTCAGCATCATCTGAATAATCTGTTGAAATATTCATTGCAGGCTCAGCAACTGAAATATCCGTATGCTTTACGGCACCGTTGGAATTAAGGAATTCACGTGAAAGCGAAACAATTGTTTTTCCGTTCCAGTTCATTTTCAGTCTTTTTTCTGCAGTTACTTCAGCTACGAGTGTAGCTTCGATATTTTCCTTTGCAGCTTCTGACATGAATCTTTCGGCATCATCTGCAGCAACAACAACGGCCATTCTTTCCTGTGATTCGCTTATTGCAATTTCTGTTCCGTCAAGACCGTCATATTTTTTAGGAACAGCGTCAAGATTTATAACAAGCCCGTCTGTAAGCTCGCCGATTGCAACTGATACACCGCCTGCACCGAAGTCATTGCAGCGTTTTATCATTGAAGTAACTGTTTTGTTTCTGAAAAGTCTCTGAAGCTTTCTTTCTTCAGGAGGGTTACCCTTCTGTACCTCTGCTCCGCAGTTTTCAAGCGATTCTGTTGTGTGGGATTTTGATGATCCGGTCGCACCGCCACAGCCGTCACGTCCTGTTTTTCCTCCGAGAAGAATAACGACATCACCTGGTACAGGGGCTTCACGTCTTATGTTTTCTGCAGGAGCAGCGCCTATTACAGCACCGATTTCCATTCTTTTTGCTACATATCCGGGATGATAGATCTCAGTTACGTGTCCGGTTGCAAGACCTATCTGGTTTCCATATGAGCTGTATCCGTTTGCGGCACCGACTACGATTTTCCTTTGAGGGAGTTTGCCGTTTATTGAATCCTCAACAGGTACGAGCGGATTTGCGGCACCGGTTACACGCATGGCCTGATATACGTATGAGCGTCCTGAAAGAGGGTCACGTATTGCACCGCCCAGACATGTGGCAGCACCACCGAAAGGTTCGATTTCGGTAGGGTGATTATGTGTTTCGTTTTTAAACATCAGGATCCAGTCTTCGGAATTTCCGTCAACATCAACCTTTATTTTCACAGAGCATGCATTGATTTCTTCACTTTCATCAAGATCATCAAGCAGACCGTCTTTTTTCAGTTTTCTTACTGCTATTGTTGCAAGATCCATAAGTGTAAGCGGTTTGTCATCACGGCCAAGTTCTTTTTTGATATTTTTATAAAGATTAAATGTTTCTTCTATATAAGGAGAGTGTATGGAAACATTCTCAATATTTGTAGAGAATGTTGTATGTCTGCAGTGATCTGACCAGTATGTGTCGATCATTCTGATTTCTGTTATTGTAGGATTTCTTTCTTCTGTTTCCTTAAAATATTTCTGACAGAAGCATATATCGTCGTAATCCATTGCAAGACCGTATTTTTTGATAAAGTCTTTAAGCTCGTCGCTGCTCATTTCCATAAAGCCTTCAAGGGTTTCAACATCAGTAGGAATTTCATATTTTACATCAAGTGATTGAGCTTTTCCGAGAGAAGCTTCACGGCTTTCTACTGGATTTATAAGGTATGCTTTGAGTTTATTGAATTCTGAGTCTGTAAGATTACCCTTGACAATATAAACCCTGGCATTTTTAACTCTGCATCTTTCTCCCTGAGTTAAAATCTGGATACATTGCTCGCAGCTGTCAGCACGCTGATCAAATTGTCCCGGTAAAAATTCTACTGCGAATACCTGTTCATCTGGAGCGGTATCCGGCATGTCTCCGTAGGTGACGTCAACAGCAGGTTCTGAAAATACTGTATTTACAGCGGCTTCAAAATCCTCTTCTGAGAGTCTGTCAGCATCATAACGGTTGAGTATTCTGATGCTTTCAAGACTGCTGAGTCTCAGTGCAGTTTTAACATCGTTAAGCACAGATTTTGCCTCTACGGCAAATTCAGGTTTCTTTTCAACATAAATTCTAAATACAGACATTTTAAACTCCATTTCTCTGCAGTAAACGGACATTTTCAGTTTTTATTTTTGCCTGATTACTGAAGATATTTAATTTATTCTGTTATTTGTATCTCACCGATACAAAAATCATTCATAGACTTTTTAATTTTAACATAAAAAATCTTATTACGCAAACTTTTTATTTGATCTGATCTGTTAATTTTAACTAATGTATAATTAGGACTATATCCCTGATGAAATTCTGTGCAATTTTCTTTTTCAAACAAAACAGGATAGATTTTTCCGATCTGTTCATTGAGAAATTCTTTTTCAAGCTCGTTTCCTATAAGTATCATTTTTTCGGCTCTCAGTCTTTTGGCTTTTTTTGTAATCTGGTTTGGCATGGATGCTGCCTTTGTTCCGGTGCGTCTTGAATAAGGGAAAACGTTTATTTTGCTGAATTTCATTTTTTTTACAAACTCACAGTTCTGTACGAAGTCGTCTTCAGTTTCATCGGGAAAGCCGACCATAACGTCCGTTGTGACAGATGGATCGGTAAAATAACTGCGGATTTTACTTACAAGCTCTTCGTATTCTGCGGAGGTGTATTTTCTGTTCATTGCTTTGAGTGTCCTGTCACATCCGCTTTGCAGTGAGAGGTGGAATTGAGGACAGAATTTATCGAGCTTTGAGAGTCTGATAAGATCGGAATCAGATATTTTTTCAGGCTCAAGTGAGCCTAGTCTTACACGTCTGACGCCTTCTATTTTACAGCATTCTTCTACTGCATCAGTCAGTGAAAGTCCGTATTCAGCGCCGTAAAATGCGAGATTTATTCCTACAAGGACAATTTCCTGATGACCGTTTGTGGCAAGTGCCGTTACTTCGGAAATTACATCATTTAGAGGCTTTGACCTGATACGTCCTCTTGAATAGGGAATTATGCAGTAGCTGCAGAACTGATTGCATCCGTCCTGAATCTTTACAAATGCCCGCGTCTTATTTTCAAATGAAATACATGACATGCTTTCTATTTTGTCGTTGTTATCATACGGAACAATGTCTACAATATGATTTCTTGCTGTTAATTCAGTTTTTACAAGGTTAATTATATCTGACCTGTTCTTTGTCCCTGTAATTATATCCGCCTCTGTAATTTTTTTTGCCTCTTCACTGAAGGCCTGCGGATAGCAGCCCGTAAGTACTATGAGCGCTGACGGATTTTCCGTTCTTAATCTTCTCATTGTCTGACGGACTTTTTTGTCGCTTGCAGACGTGACGGTACATGAGTTGATTATTATGACATCAGCATTTTCTTCATCGTCCGCTGATGTAAAATTATTTTTTAAAAATTCCTCTTTCAGGCACTCTGTCTCATAACAGTTGACTTTGCACCCGAACGTGACAAAAAATACAGTCAAAAAAAAATCTCCTTTATTTGTTAGTTGTGCATACTGCATTTACTTGATTATTACTCAATAAAATCATTATACTAAAGTTACAAAAAAATTTCAATCACTTGACTATTAATATTTTTGGTGTTATAGTTTAAAAAGTGGATTAACATAAAAAAATGTGCATATTATATATGTAGATGATTATATATGCATGATAATTGTTGGAGGTTTGTAATATGTTTACTGAGAATATTAACTTGTCAAGCGTAAACGATGTAAAAAAATTTGTAAACTTTGTTTCAACTTATAATTTTAAGATTGAACTTGCTTCAGGGAGATATACAGTTGATGCAAAATCAATAATGGGGGTATTCAGTCTTGACCTTGCAAAGCCTATAAAAATGACAGCCGATACAGATGACCAGACATTTATTAATAATGTAAGACAATTTGCCGTTGCATAACAAACAAATATTTTATACGGATTATTATAAAACTACATAAACTGATTTTCATAAAATTTTCTGCACAGGTGTATCATAAAAACATCTGTGCATTTTTTGTGTCATACTTTGACCGGAATAATTATATATATTAACAGATTGATGTTACTGTTTATCCAAATGCATAAATCGTTAATATTCAGCCATATGTACAACTTAGGAATATATGACCGAAGGTCCAGGGCAGCCGGAAAGCCCGGTCGGTTCGTGCGAATCGAAATCCCTGCAAAACAAATAGCTTAACCGTAATGGCTGAATAGTAACTATAAATCAGATATGGCTGAATAGTAGCGATATAATAATTATTTCTTAAAAAGGTGATGAAGCTTTATAATGATAAAAAAATACGGAAGGTTTATTGCGCTTTTTTATATGTGCATATTGTCAGTAATTATATATAATTCGTATAATGTGACATATGCAGAGGATATTCAGACAACAGCACAGTCATATGTTCTTATAGAATCAGAAACCTGCAGAATACTTAAGGATTATAATTCCTCCCAGGAGCTGCCTATGGGGACGATGAATAAGCTCATGACAGTTCTGCTTGCAGCAGAGGCGATTAATGAAGGAAAATTAAGCTTTGATCAGGAGCTTACAGCATCTGCAGCAGCAAATTCATCAAAGGGAGCGACTATATGGCTTATGAGCGGAGAGAAAATGAGTGTGATTGATCTGCTGAAAGGACTTATAATAGGAAATGCAAATGATGCCGCAGTTGTTATTGCTGAGGCTCTGGGAGGGAACACGGCTTCGTTTGTAGAGAAAATGAACAGGCGTGCAGATGAGCTTGGAATGAAAAATACTGTCTTTACTGCACCGGGGGGCGTTGACGATGAAAATCAGCATACAACATCATACGATATGGCACTCCTGACACGTGAAGTTGTTAAATACAGCTTTCTGAAAGAAATAATGACAACATGGCTTGATTATCTGCGTGACGGAAATACAGAGCTTGTAAACGAAAATAATCTTGTAAGAAGCTATGACGGTATACTGGGAGTAAAAGCATGTCATTCTGAAAAATCCGGCTACTCTCTTGCCGCAGCTGCAGAAAGAAACGGAGAAACGTATATCTCTGTTATTTTATGCTGTAACGATAAGGATGAACGGTTTTCCATAGGCAAAAAATTACTTAACGCAGGCTTTTCCTTTTATAAAAAAATTATTCCCGGATTCAGCGGAGAACATATGATGCCTCTTAAAGTAAGACACGGTACAGACATGGCTGTTGAAACAGAAGCAGCATATCTGCCCCCTCTTGTTATACCAAAAGGTTCTGAAGGCAAAATGAGTACAATAATATTTTTACCCGAGTATATAGATGCCCCCCTGAAAAAAGGGCAGCGTGTCGGAACAATAGGGTTTTATGCAGATGAAACGCTGTTATATGAAACACCGCTTGTTACAGTAAGCTCTGTTGATAAAAATACATTTTTAAAATCATTTAAGAAGATTATAGTTAAAATGTTTAAATAAAATGGATTTTTTTTGTTGGCTTCGTACAATAATAAATTATCCGCTTGCAAAAAAAATCATTATATAGTAAAATTACAATAGGATAAGCAATTTTATTATGGAGGATCATATGATGACATTAAAATTAAATTTAAAATATCTTGACGGCTTTTTGGAAAAAGATGAGCTTACAGGAATTAAACCACAGGTTGAAGTAGCCGCAGAGCTTCTTCACAGTAAAAAAGGTCTCGGAAATGACTTTTTAGGGTGGCTTGATCTTCCTACCAACTATGATAAGGACGAGTTTGCAAGAATTAAGGCAGCTGCTGCTAAAATCAAAAAAAATTCTGATATTCTTATAGTAATAGGCATCGGAGGTTCATATTTAGGTGCCAGAGCATGTATTGAGCTTCTTAAATCGCCTTTCTATAACAATCTTAAAAAAGATACCCCTGACATTTATTTTGTCGGAAACAATATCAGTCCGTCATATCTTAACCAGGTAATCTCTATTTGTGAGGGCAAGGATTTCTCAGTAAATGTTATTTCAAAATCAGGAACAACTACAGAGCCTGCACTTGCATTCAGAGTTTTCAGAGAAATGGTTGAAAAGAAATACGGAAAAGAAGGCGCAAAGGACAGAATTTTCTGTACAACTGACAAATCAAAGGGAACATTAAAGGAACTTGCAGACACAGAGGGTTATGAAACATTTGTAGTTCCTGATGACGTGGGCGGAAGATTTTCAGTTCTTACAGCAGTAGGACTTTTACCTATAGCTGCTGCAGGCTGTGATATAGATGCACTGATGACAGGAGCCAGAAAAGCACAGGAAGACTATATGGCTGATTTTGATAACAACGACTGTTACAAATATGCAGCACTCAGAAACATCCTTTACAGAAAAGGAAAGAGTGTAGAGCTTCTTGTTTCATATGATCCGAGCTTTACAATGATGTCAGAATGGTACAAACAGCTGTTTGGCGAGAGCGAAGGCAAAGACAATAAAGGAATATTCCCTTCAGCAGTAACATTTTCAACAGATCTTCACTCTATGGGACAGTTTATTCAGGACGGTTCAAGAATAATGTTTGAGACTGTTATGGATATAAAGAAGCCACAGCAGGATTTCTTCCTTAACAACGATGCTGAAAATCTTGACGGTCTTAATTTCCTTACAAATCAGAACATGTCTGTTGTAAACAAGAAAGCACAGGAGGGAACAATAATTGCCCATACAGAGGGCGGAGTTCCTAATATTGTTCTTGAGCTTGAGGATACAGCAGAATACAGCGTAGGATACATGATTTATTTCTTTGAAAAGGCATGTGCCGTTTCGGGATATCTGCTTGGAGTAAACCCGTTCAATCAGCCCGGCGTTGAAAGCTACAAGTCGAACATGTTTGCGCTTCTCGGAAAACCGGGATATGAAGATAAAAAAGCTGAGCTTGAAGCAAAGCTTGGCTAATTTATACAGACTCAATAAAATATATTACTAAAGCCGTCATGAACGGCGGAACGGAGAAAAATATGATTAAATTAATTGCAGGAAAAAAAGGTACAGGAAAAACAAAGATTATTATTGATATGATGAATTCCGCGGTAAACTCAACAAACGGAGATCTTGTATGCATAGAAAAAGGTTCAACTCTCAGATCACAGATAAGCTTCAAAATCAGATGGTGCGATACCGAATATTTTAACATAAACGGTTATGATTCATTCTATGGATTTATAGCAGGTATGCTTGCAGGCAACTACGATATAAAGGAAATATTCGTTGACGGAATCCTCAAGATAGGCGGAACTGACTGTGAAGAATTAGGTATTTTACTTGAAAAGCTGGACAAGCTCACAGGAGAAGAAACAACAGTAGTATTTACTGTATCTGCTGATCAGTGTGACCTGTCAGATAAAGTAAAGAAATTTATCGGATAATTAAAACCCAAAAAAGTATTGACAATAAGGCATTAGTTTGATATAATGTATTTCATGATGCTCTAAGGGTGTAAAAAACTATGATTATTAATTTAAAGAAAATATTTAATGTATCAGGAGAGTCTTTTCCTTTTGAGACTTCCGTTCCGCAGTCAGATATTACTGATGTCCGGGGTTATGATTTTGCTTCTCCTGTTCTGATAAAAGGACAGGCTTATAATCGTGCCGGAATAGTCAAGATCGTATTTACCACGGAATTTACCCTGAACCTTATATGTGACAGATGCTTAAAGGAATTTAAACGTTCCTATGTTTATGATTTTGAACATGTAGTCGTTAAATCTCTTAATACGGATAATGATGAGTATGTTGTTGCGAATAATGAGAGCATTGATTTAAAAGAAATAGCAATTTCAGATTTGCTGTTACAGCTTCCGTCAAAGATACTTTGTGATGAAAACTGCAAAGGACTATGTACAGTTTGTGGCTGCAATTTAAACGAATCACAGTGTGATTGCTTTTCATCTTAATGAAATAATATACTTTGATAAGGAGGTATAATAATGGCAGTTCCAAAGAGAAAAACGTCTAAGGCTAGACGTGATAAGAGACGTTCAAGTGTATGGAAATTAGATGCTCCTGCATTCAGCAGATGTACAAACTGCGGAGAACTCACTTCACCACATAAGGTTTGCAAAAACTGCGGATTCTACAAGGGTGTTGAGGTAATTAAGAAGGAAGCGTAATTACGACTTTCTCATGACTAGAGGAGGAGAAATCTTCCTCTAGTTTTTTTTAGATATATCAGGGCAGTATATATTTTAGAGAGGATTCCTTTTTTTAAAATACACAGAAAGTATTTTCTGTATTTGCCCGGGTATTGCCAAAGAAATAACGTACTGTTATTCAAGCGTTGAAAATACATTTATGTCCCTTATTTGAACTAAAGGAGGAGAAGCGAATATGCCTTTACCGGTCTTAGCAGTTGTTGGCAGACCTAATGTAGGAAAGTCAACACTTTTTAATAAATTGATAGGTAAGCGACTTTCAATAGTAGAGGACACACCCGGTGTAACAAGAGACCGTATATACTCAAAGTGTGAATGGCGCGGAAGAGAATTCATGGTTGTGGATACAGGTGGAATTGAACCTAAGACAGACGATGAGATTCTCGGACAAATGAAATTACAGGCTCAGATAGCTATTGAAAGGGCAGATGTAATAATTCTTGTTACAGATGTCAGATGCGGTGTTACAGCCAGTGATTACGACGTTGCAGCTATGCTTCAGAAAAGTGGTAAGCCGCTTATACTTGCAGTAAATAAATGTGATGAAATAGGCTCCACTCCTATGGAGATCTATGAATTCTATAACCTTGGAATAGGTGAGCCGTTTCCTATATCATCAGCACACGGACATGGTACAGGAGATCTTCTTGATGAGGTTTTCAAATACTTTCCTGAAGATAAAACCGATGATTATGATGATGACTGTATAAGAGTTGCTGTTATCGGAAAACCAAACGTGGGAAAATCATCTCTTATAAACAGAATAGCCGGTGAGGAACGTGTTATTGTTTCAAATATAGCAGGAACAACACGTGATGCAACGGATACACTGATAGAGAATGAAAACGGCAGATTTATTTTTATTGATACTGCCGGAATAAGAAAAAAAGCAAGGGTAACAGAAAGTATTGAAAGATACAGTGTAATACGTGCTTATATGGCGGTAGACAGGGCGGATGTATGTATAATAGTCATTGATGCTGAGGAGGGCTTTACAGAGCAGGATTCCAAGGTAGCAGGCTATGCCCACGAACGGGGAAAGGCGTCAATAATAGCTGTTAATAAATGGGATAAAATCGAAAAAAACGATAAGACAATGGACGAGTACAAGACAAAGCTCCAGAATGATTTTGCATTCATGTCATATGTTCCGTTTGTGTTTATCTCTGCAAAGACAGGGCAGAGGGTTGATAAGCTTTACGAAAGGATATCATTTGTAAATCAGCAGAATTCAATGAGAATTTCTACAGGCATGCTCAATGATGTTCTCGCATATGCCACAACACGAGTTCAGCCTCCTTCTGATAAAGGAAAGAGACTTAAAATCTATTATATGACACAGCCGTCTACAAAACCGCCTACGTTTGTAACATTTGTTAACAAATCTGATTTATTTCATTTTTCATATCAGAGATATATTGAAAATCAGATAAGGGAAACATTTGGACTTGAGGGTACTCCGGTGAGATTTATAGTGCGTGAACGAGGTAATGATAAAGGATAAGATCATTTTGAGGAGAGATTCCAGTGATAAATTATGTTTTACTTGTAATTTTATGTTCATTAGCTGCATATCTTATAGGCAGCTGCAATTCATCTATTATTGTAGTCAGATTGTGGAAAAAAGAGGATATAAGAAATTTTGGCAGTAAAAATGCAGGACTAACAAATACATTAAGATGTTTTGGAAAAGGTCCTGCACTGATGACGTTATTGAGTGACTTACTCAAAGGTTCGCTTACAATTCTTATTATAAGGCTTATTGTTTCATGGTGCGGTTATGAAAATGATACAATGACAGTAGGGTATATCGCTGGTTTTATGGTCATGCTTGGACATATTTTTCCCGTATACTACGGATTTAAGGGCGGAAAAGGTGTTCTTGTTGCAGCTACTGTTCTTACTGCGATAGATATACAGACATTTGCTATAGTAATTCCTATATTTATTATTACTCTTATTTTTACAAAATACGTTTCTGTTTCATCAATTACAGCAGCAGTATCATACCCTGTTGTAACATTTTTAATGCAATATTTTGTAAGGCATCTGGATCTGAACCATATAATAATACATACTGCTCTTGTGGCAGTTACATCTGCGCTGATTATTTATATGCACAGAGCAAATATTGTAAGGCTTAAAAACGGAACAGAAAATAAGTTCTCATTTTCCAGGAAGTAAGGGAGGAATTTAATATGAGTAAAATTGTAGTATTAGGTGCAGGAGGATTTGGAATAAGTCTTGCAATAATAGCTGTAGAAAACGGTCATGATGTGACTGTATGGTCTGCATTTAAAGAAGAAGTTGAAAACATTCAAAAATTCGGTGAACATAAAGATAAACTTCCGGGTGTGAAAATTGACAGCAGAATAAAATTTACTGATGATATGTCATCTATAAACGGAGCTGACCTGGTTATTATGGGTGTGCCGTCTGTATTTGTACGTAATGTTTCAAAGCAGGCAGCACCGTTTATTACTGATAAAATGATAGTTGTCAATACAAGCAAGGGACTTGAAGACAAAAATTATCTCAGAATGAGCCAGGTTATAGGAGAGGAAATTAAAAATGCTCCTGTGGTAGTGCTTACAGGACCATCACATGCTGAAGAGGTTGCAAGAAAGGTGCCGACAACTGTTGCTGTAGCATCAGAAGACAAGTCTGCTGCATATTATGTTCAGGATATCATGAGTAACGGAATGTTCAGAATATATGTAAATGATGATATAATAGGTTGTGAGCTTGGCGGTTCACTTAAAAATATCATTGCACTTTGTGCCGGAATATGTGACGGACTTGGATACGGCGACAATACAATTGCTGCCCTTATGACACGGGGAATAACTGAAATCGCACGACTTGGTGTTGCAATGGGAGCAAGACTTGACACATTTTTCGGACTCGCAGGAATAGGGGACCTTATTGTTACATGCACAAGCCTTCACAGCAGAAACAGACGTGCCGGAACACTTATCGGTCAGGGTGTAACCCCTGATGAGGCTGTAAAGCGTGTAGGTACGGTAGAGGGTTATTATTGCTGCAAAGCAGCATATGGTCTGAGCAGAAGTATGAATATCGAAATGCCTATTACAGAACAGCTTTACTCCGTTCTTTTTGAAGGTGTGAGCATAAATGATCCTATGAAAGCACTTATGAGCCGTCCTAAGAGACATGAAATGGAAAAGCCTCTTCCGTAAAACTTATTAAAAATAAAAATAACGGTGGTGATATATCTGGCTAAAATTATATGGAAACCCGGTACGTTGCTTGCGCCTCTTCCGGCTGTACTTGTAACATGCGGAACGATGGAAAAGGCAAATGTTCTTACGGTTGCATGGACGGGTATTATAAATACGCATCCTGCCATGACATATATTTCTGTACGCCCTTCAAGACATTCTTATAATATAATAAAAAATAGCGGTGAATTTGTAATCAATCTTACTACATCTGCAATGTGCCGTTCTGTTGATTTCTGTGGTGTACGTTCAGGAGAAAAGATGGATAAGCTTGATATATGCGGCTTACATAAGGAAAAGTCAAGCAAAATTGCAGCTCCGTTAATAGCAGAAAGTCCCCTTAGTCTTGAATGCAGGGTGATTGAAATAAAAAGCCTGGGAACGCATGATATGTTTATGGCAGAAATAATTGCAATAGATATTGAGGAACGTTTTATTGACAGCAAAGGGAAGCTTAATCTTCAGCAGGCAGGCCTTCTTGCTTACTCACACGGCGAATATTTTTCGATTGGCCGCAAGCTTGGAGATTTCGGATATTCAGTAAAAAAGAATAATAAAAAAGGCAGTAAGAGAAAATGAATAAATTCTTTTACTGCCTTCGGCATTTATTTTTGTTTTCTTGTTCATTCGGAATATTTCTTTTTTAAAATCATTTTTTTAAATATGCTATTGATTTTAAAGAATATATTGTTTATAATTAACTTAATGATTAAATTAAAAGAAACAAATAAACTTAATACAATTATTTTGGAGGAACGTAAAAATGGACAGGATAAAATTTATAGGATGCTTTATTGCAGCGGCCACAGTACTTACATTATCTATGACACAGATAGGTGCGGATTTATCAGTATACAGCAAAATGAAAACGAATACATTATATGCTGACTCGTTATCAGATACTGCACTGGGGTTTGCATCAGCTGCCGGTGTAACAGGAGGAGATTTTTCTTCGGAAAATGCATATGTCAGAGTTTCGGATGCCGATGAGCTGGTTAAAGCATTAAGTCCCGCAGGCAGAAAATCAGGGATTAAGGTTGTAGAAATAACGAGGGATATTGATCTTGGATACAATTTGATAAGCGATTCTGTAAAATCTTCGTATTCATGCCTTACTTCTGCATCACAGCCGCTGACTCATCCGACGTTAAAAAAAACCGGTGTTTCACAGCTTAAGATTTCTGACTTTGATGGACTTACTGTTTTTTCTGCTGATGGTGCAAAGATTAAACACGGATGCCTTATATTTTCAAAATGTTCAGACGTAAAAATACAGAACCTTGAATTTGATGAATTATGGGAGTGGGATGAAAAGGATAAAGGAAATTATGATACAAACGACTGGGATTACATGACTCTTAAAGGATGCTCGGGTTTCTGGGTAGATCACTGTACTTTCCATAAAGCCTATGACGGAGTAATAGATTCAAAGGACGGAACTACAGGTCTTACAATTTCATGGAGCAGGTTTCTGCCGGGAGATTCCCAGGACGGTTTCTATAAAGCTGCATTTGATGAAATGGAAACAAATATAGCAGAATACCCTATGTACAGATATTTAAGACAGACTGCAGGACTTACAAAGGATCAGATAATGAAAGTTGCTGCACCGCAGAAAAAAACACACCTTGTAGGTGCAACTGAGTTTAATGAGACAAATAATAATCTTGAAATTACGTTATGTTATAATTATTACAGTGATTCCCAGGACAGACTGCCAAGACTCAGAGGAGGAAATGCTCACGTATATAATATTGTAGTTGACAGCACTGACGCATATAATGCCGGAAAAATTATTTCATCGGAAAATGCAAGTAAAATAAAAGCTGCAGGATATCATTTTTCTGCTACAAGTCAGGCATTTGTATCTACTGAAAACGGTTCACTGTATGTACAGGATTCGATTATAAAGGGCGTAAAGTCTCCGCAGAAAAACAATCAGAAATCATCAGACAAACCGGAGTATACGGGTAAAATGGTTATTTCAAACAGTTATTATGAATGCGGGGATATAAAATATACCGGAAGCAGTACAGATATAAATGCACCGAATGCTTTAAAGCCTGTTCCGGCACCGGTTATGGAATTTTCATGGAACAGGACACCGAATCTTGCAGGTGGAAATATTCCATATCCGGTAAAGCTTTATTCACTGCAGGAACTGGAG
>JAEWXO010000046.1 GCA_023458875.1 Bacillota bacterium
CTTTCACACTGTGTTATCCTTTCTTTGAGCTTATCCATCTCAGAGATAATACTGTTTTTCTGCTGCTCCAGAGCAAAGAGTTTTTTCTTCTCAGTTGCTATTAGTGACTTATGTCTGTCTGAATCTGTATTATATTTATTTTTTAATGTTCGCATTTCAATTTCAGCATTACGGAGAACATTTTCATCAACGCGTGAAATATTTATTTTCTTCTCTTTTCTTACTTTTACAATGATAGCATATATACAGGTTACTATACCCAGAATGAGAAATGCTAATACGAAAGGTTTATTCAAAAATACTATCGTTGTTAATGACAATCCAATGAGAGAAATAGAAGCATATACAAGATTATTACTTGCATGTATAGGTTCAAGATTTACAGCATAGCTTGCGTTGTGAAGTTTTTCTTCTGCAAGCAGAAGCTTATGCTTTGAAACCTCCTGAAAATGAGTATAATCCGATTCAGCAGTCTGCAGCTTAAATCCTTCCTGCATAATAAGATTATTTAATTCCTCAAGAGCAATTTTCTTGCTTTTATATTCTGAGTTAAGACGGGACAATGCATATTGTGTGTCTTCAATGTAGCCGTTTGTATCACATATGAAATCAAGAATATCGGCATTATCTTCAGGAGTGTATCTTTCAAGTTGTTTTAAAAGAAATTGCTTTTTTTGTTCCAGGGTTTCTTTTTCCTGCATAACAGATTTTATGCTGTCAAAAGCTTCACGACATTTTGAAAACGCCTTTTTGTTTTTATTTGCACGTGTTTCAGAAAACTGAGATGATTTCTGTTCATAAAGCTTTGACATTTCAATAAAATTCTGATGAGAATTTACGGAGCTGTGTAATCTTTCAAGTTCACAAAGCATATCCTGAATATCGATCTCTGATTTTATTTTTTCATATTTAAGATTAACCAGGTCATATTTTTCTTTAAGCTTTATGCAGTCATCCTGAAGCTTGAGCTTATCATCTTCATCTTTCTGGGCCTGTTTAAGATCACTTTTCATAGTTGAAATTAATGTAAGCTTTTCATTGATTACAGAGGAAAGGCTCATTTTATCAGTAGAACTGTTGTAATTATTCAGTCTTTTTAAAATTTTTGCAGAAGAAACCGACTCGTTTGTAGTAGAAATAAAATTTGATAATATTGAAGACATAACATCAGTATGTGCGGTTTTAAGAATAGCGACTGCTTCTGACTCGTTTATGTATGAATTTCTTTCAAACATGTGTTTGTCAATTTTAAAAATCTCTTCTCCCGGGCTTGACGTGCATGGAAGATATTCTGTTTTGTTTTTACTTACGTTTTTTATTGATGTTTTATCGTTGCTGAAATCTTTAGGGTCAAATTTACGGTCAAGAATATATGAACTATTATTACATTCAAATGATATTGAGCCCGACATACATGAACCATCTGAAGGTGTATATCTTGCTCTGTGGCTTTTTCTGAAATTATAAACTGTACCATAAAACATAATCCTGATAAAATTAATAAGTGATTTTTTATCAGCTTCATTTACGCCGTATATAAAGTTGAAATTGTTGTTTACTTTAAGTGTTGTATCTTTTATATTTCCGAAATTGTCAATATGAATTTCATTAATCTTCATAAAAATTCACCTCGCCGTCAAATGCCCTGAGTCCGATGTATAATGCATTTTCATAAATAATCTTTTCCGCCTCAGATTTACATGCATTCATTTTTACAAGCATCTTTTTTACAAATATACCCTTTAAAGAAAAATCTGAAGCAAGCAGCTGAATATTTGTATCAGGTCTTGAATTATTTTTTACTGAAACATAGTACAGCGTGCTGGCAAGCTCTAGTGATATGGATTGCGGATTTGGAAGAAAGCCTTCGATTGATTTTCCTGTCAGTGTTATTCTGTATAGATTTTCCGCATATTTATCACCGTAAACATGTTCAAGCTTACGTAAAATTGATTTTGCAATCTGAGTATTGGATGCAAGAGAAGAAATATCAAAATTTACATCTGCATAAATACGGCTGCTTGTCTCAAAAAATTCAAGATTAACCTTATGCTTGTATACGTCTCCTATGTAAACGCCTTTACGGTCTGTTTCATCAAATCCGTTTCCGTCAGGTGTACCTGAATAGGCGTAAAATGTATTTTTGGCTTTAAGTACAGGTGTAGCCAGATGAATATGTCCCATAGCAATGTAATCAAATCCTGAATTTTCGATTTGCTTTATTGTTATAGGATTATACTTGCTTTCCTGATTTTCTGTAACAATATCTCCGTGATAAACCATAATGTTTATCATGTTGTCATCCGGGACCTTAAAATCATTTTTATTGCTGTTCTGATAACTGCTTACAAATGATGATCCGAAAAGCCGGAGATTCTTTTCCGGAAATTCAATCATGGAAAAATTATTATAAAAAATAATGACGTTTGATGACCAGTCATCATCACTATATGGAGAGTCTACAGCATAATAATCATGATTACCTGCAACAATTGCAATTTTTACATCAGGGATTGATGCAAACATGCTTTTGACTGATGATATAATTGTATTGTCAACGTGATTGCTGTCAAACAGGTCGCCTGCAATAATAAGAAGTTCTATTGCTTGTGAACGACATATTTTTACTATATTTTGAAGTGTATTAAGAACCTCAAGCCGTCTGCTTTTAGATTTATTTTTCAGAAACGCCAGCTCAGCACATAAATGCAGATCAGCGCAATGTAAAATTTTAATATGATCAGGCATATTATTTCTCCTTAATAGATTAGTACATTGATTATACTTTAAGTTAATTATAACATATATCTAATATTAAGTAAAGTAATTTGTGGATTGAGATGTTAGAAAAAAGTGAACCATATTAGTGATATTGATGTATTTGAACATATTTATAATCATAAAACTATTAACTGTTTTTAAATTTGTAAATATGTGAAAAACTTTTTAATTCATAAAAACCGATTATTGCATATTTAATTATGTTATGATATACTTAAATGTAATAAACTAAAAACCAGGAGAGTAAATATTATGACAGAGAAGTTATTTGATAAAAATGCTTACTTAAAGAATTTTACAGCCAATGTGCTGTCTTGTGAAAAAATAAAAGAGAACTATGCGATTATACTTGATAGAACAGCATTTTTTCCTGAAGGCGGCGGACAACCTGCTGATACAGGAACTTTAAACGGCGTAAAAGTAACAGATGTTCAGGAAAACAAAAACAATGACATTGTTCATTATACGTCTGAGCCGTTGGAACCGGGTAATGAAATTACAGGAGAAATAGACTGGAATAAAAGATTCAGACGCATGCAGAATCATTCGGGTGAACATATTATATCGGGAATTATTAATAAAAATTTCGGTCTGAATAATGTAGGATTTCATTTAGGAAGTGAAGATGTTACTGTAGATATTGACGGTGAGCTGACACGTGAAAACCTTAAAATGGTTGAGTATATTGCAAATACAGCAGTAATCGAAAACATAGATATCATAGCTGAGTATCCGTCGGCCGATATTCTTAAAAATCTTGAATACAGAAGCAAGCTTGATCTTACCGAAAATGTAAGAATAGTAACTATAGGTGAATACGACAAATGTGCTTGCTGTGCACCGCACGTATTAAAGACAGGTGAGATAGGGCTTATAAAACTCCTTGATTTTGAGCGTTACAAGGGTGGAGTACGCATACATATGCTCTGTGGATTTGATGCTATTGATGACTACACACAGAGGTATGAAAACATATCTGAAATATCATCAATGCTTTCGGCAAAGCAGGCAGATGCAGCTTTCGCAGTAAAAAGAATTGTAAATGAACTAAATGACGAGAAAAAAGCAAAAAATGAATTAAAAAAAGAACTGTTGCAGATAAAAGCAGCCATGATCGAGCCGTCTGACGGAAATATATGCATTTTTGAAGAAAAATGCGATATGAACGATCTGAGATTTATTGTAAATGAAGCTGTAAAAATATGTGGTGGAATATGTGCTGCATTTTCCGGAAGCGATGAAAAAGGTTATCATTATGTCATGGCAAGTACATCAGTAAATCTTCGCGAAAAATCAAAGGAAATCAATACAGCATTAAAAGGTAAGGGCGGCGGAGCTGCAATGATACAGGGAAGCGTTCTGAGCACAAGAAATGAAATAGAAACGTACTTTATTTCTTAAAATTCAGTAAATATCATATAGGAAAGGGTGATATGCTTTGAAAAAAATATTTATATTCGCACTTGTTCCTGCGATAATCATGGCTACGGGCTGTTCGGATTCTTACCCTAAGCCTGATGAAAGTGCATATAATTATGTAACGACACAAGAACCAGGCCTGACATCAGAAAGTCATGATGAAAATGAAGGAAAAGATATAAATACATATACAGATGAGTATCTCCTTGAACTTGCAAGAGAAATGTATTTATCAGCATGCAATATGACTGAAAAATATATTTCAGGTTCTGTATACTCAGTTGACCACTCATCAACATGCATCAGAGACAATCAGACAGCATATCTCGTATCCGATTCTATGATACTGACAATGGATGACATAAGCAGAGACTGGTACAATGTTTTCAGTTCAAAATATGCAGACATATACAAAGATATTTTTACAAATTTTTTTGAAGAAAACAATTCCATATGGGTAATAAAGAAAAAATATCCGAAAAACTCATATTATCTTGACTCGGTTATTTCCGAAATAAGCAACAGAACAGAAAATGAGATTGAATTCAACGTATTATCAACATATAAAAATGAAGATGGCACAAATAAAACATCAAGCATGCCGTTTTCAGTAGCTTATACCGCAGACATATTCAAGGTAGGTAAGTTTATTATGCCTTATTGATTTTTATGATATTTATGTATACAGGGAGGGGATATCATGCGGGTTTTTGATTTTGACAATACCATTTATGATGGAGAGAGTGTTTTTGATTTCTATATTTTCAGTATACGTTATAATCCAAAAGTATTAAAATATTTTTTTGTTGTAATATACCATGTCATATGGTATAAGCTTGGACGAGTCAATATGCCCGAGCTTGAAAGAAAAATAAAAAAATATGCCCGTGATTATGTAAGTTCTTTTAAAAGCATAGATGTAATGGTAGATAAATTCTGGGATAAAAATATTTATAAGATTAAGTCATGGTATGTTCCGGAATCAGATGACGTTATCCTTACTGCTTCATTCGATTTTATTATGAATAAGCTCCAGAAAAGGGTAGGAATAAAAACCTGTTTTTGTTCAATAACAAATTTTGAAACAATGGAGATTACATATCTTAACATCGGTGAAAATAAATTAAAAATGTTTCAAAAAAACTTCGGTAAAGGTGCTGTTGCAGATGAATTCTACACTGACAGTATTCTTGATATGCCAATGATTAAAATTTCAAAAAAGGCTTTTCTTGTAAAAGGAAATAAAATTGAGCGAATTAAAAAATAGCAGATAATTTTCCTAGGGCTCAGAGCAACCGCAAAGTTCGGTCTGTTCGTGCGGGCCAAAACTCCTGCCATACTAATAACTTAACTGTCGTTTCTGAATATTGTTACTATTCTGCCATACAATAAAGTGTAGCAGATATGTCAGTGAAGTCCGGGCTACCGCAAAGCCCGGTCGATTCGTGCCGATTCGAACCCCCTGCAAAAGCATTATCCTCTATGTGGGATGAACAGTAACAAATATGTGTTCATTATATGAAATAATAAATTCTATTATTGACATATATAAAAACTATGTTATAATAATATTAATCACTTATTATACAAATGTCTGGCTATATTTATAAAGGGAAGTGAATGTTTTGAATAAAAATGCACTGTTTAACATAGGATATGGTTTATATGTTATTACATCCAGAGACGGAAATAAGGATAACGGCTGTATAATAAATACAGTTTTACAGGTTACAGATTTACCGCTCAGAATAGCATTTACAATAAACAAAGAGAGTCTAACTTATGATATGATAAAAAACACCGGTCTTTTCAATATCTCAGTTTTATCAACTGATGCGGATTTTGAAATATTTAAACATTTTGGATTTCAAAGCGGAAGAGAAAAAGAAAAACTGAAAAATTATCCTGGAGTATTTTATTCCGCAAACGGTATCAGTTATCTTACTGAAAGCTCAAATGCTTTTATTTCCGGAAAGGTAATTTCATCGACCGATCTTGGTACACATATATTGTTTATTGCCGATGTTACAGATTCAGAAATACTTAACGAAAAAGAATCAGTAACATATGCGTATTATCACAAATTTATCAAGCCGCGTCCGACTGATGATAAAAAATCAGGTTATCGATGCAAAATATGCGGATATGTATATGAAGGTGATCCGTTGCCTGAAGACTTTATATGTCCTTTATGTAAGCATGGAGCATCTGATTTTGAAAAAATATAAAACTAAAACATTGGAGGTAAAAAAGATGAATATCGAAGGATCAAAAACACAACAAAATCTTCAGACTGCTTTTGCAGGTGAATCACAGGCAAGGAACAAATATACTTATTATGCATCAAAGGCAAGGAAGGATGGATACGTACAAATAGCAAACCTGTTTGAAGAAACAGCTAACAATGAAAAAGAACATGCTAAAATCTGGTTTAAACTTCTTCACGGCGGTTTCGTTCCGGATACAGTTACTAATTTAAATGATGCTGCAGACGGTGAAAATTACGAGTGGACTGATATGTATGACAAGTTTGCAAAGGAAGCAAGAGAAGAAGGATTTGATGATATAGCAAATCTTTTTGAATCAGTTGCAAAAATAGAAAAGGAACATGAAGAAAGATACAGAAAGCTTCTTTCAAATATAGAGAATGAGCTTGTATTCTCAAAAGAAAATGATGTAATCTGGCAGTGTTCAAACTGCGGTCATATTGTTATCGGAAAAAAAGCTCCTGATTTATGTCCGGTATGTTCACATCCTCAGTCATATTTTCAGGTTAAAGCAGAAAATTATTAAATAAATCCAGAACGGCATAGGTTTGGTACATACACCAGACTTATGCTGTTTCTTTTCATGACCTTTTCCTGATTTTATAAAACCTATGGAATAGCAGTACAAACAGTTATTATGAATTACACAGCCTTACAGACGACTATAAACAGCTCATTAATGTGATGGAGGATAGAATATCACTAATAAAACTCAAGCAAATATTGATTTTTGTCGAAGCCGGCCGATACATATAATGTGGGGGTATCCTGATATCACGATAAAACACGATCTCTGTATATTTGAGTATCAACAGATGATGGATAGAGAGCGTCAAAATATTTTTTGTTTGTCGTGCACAATAAAACAACATTATATGATATGGAGGGGAAGTTTTGAAAAATTTATCAATTAGTAAAAAACTTATTATCGGATTTCTTATCGTAGCAATTATCGCGGGAATAGTGGGATGTATTGGCCTGATTAATATCAAGAAACTGGAAGACACTGACAGGCTACTGTATGAAGAAAACACTTTGGGGATTGTGTTTTCGGGTGATGCCAATACATATTATCAGCGGTTAAGGTATAATATGGCTGAGATGATTATTCTGAAGGATAATTCTAAAAAGGATGATTATATTATAAAATTCAATAATTTCATAGCGGATATTGATGAAAGGTTAAAGAACTATGAAGCTGGAATTATAACGGAAACAGACCGCAACCAGTTCGCACCGCTTAAAACACATTGGGAGCAATACAGATCATTTATACAGAAGGCAATCGATTTTGCAGAGAAAGGGCAATACGAACCTATGCAAAAGGTGTTCCTTGAGGATGCCGATGCTTTAAGCTCTGCCTTGATGGATGAATTTCTTGCATTGTATGATTACAACTCTTCCAGAGCTGAAGAGAGATCTATAAGCAACTCAAAGAATGCAGCAATTTCTACGTGGATTATGATTGCTGTTGTTTTCTGCGCAGTAATGATTGCTATTTTTCTTGGTCTGGTGATTTCGCGCATGATAAGCAAACCAATCAGAGAAATGGTGGAATCTGCAGACAAATTAGCGAGCGGGAACTTCGATATCAATATTAAGGTTGATTCCAAAGATGAAACGGGCATGCTTGCGCAGAGTTTCCTTAACATGTCGGATGTCTTAAAAAAGATCATAAAAGACCTTACATATGGGCTGGGCGAGTTCGCAAAGGGCAACTTTATAGTGCAAAGCCAGGCTCATGACAGCTATGTTGGCGACTTCTACCCTCTGATAGATTCCTTACACAAGATGCGTGAAAATCTCACTAACACACTGTTGAATATCAACACAGCAGCCGAGCTGGTGGCGGCAGGATCCGATCAGGTATCCAGCGGTGCGCAGGCTCTTGCAGCAGGCTCGACCCAACAGGCGTCTTCAGTGGAGGAGCTTACTGCTTCCGCGGAAAAAATTGCGGAGAAGGCGGAAGAAAACTTTGCTGCGATTACTGCCGTGGTCAAGGACGTGCAGCA
This sequence comes from Bacillota bacterium, assembly GCA_023458875.1. Classification (GTDB taxonomy): domain Bacteria; phylum Bacillota; class Clostridia; order Oscillospirales; family Ruminococcaceae; genus HUN007. The sequence continues at coordinate 8,480 of JAEWXO010000046.1, forward strand.
GACCAGCGATGAAGTCAACGCCGGAAATGAGCATATGCAGCAGCTTTCACAGGCAATGGCGGATATAATCTCTGTTTCCAATCAAATTGCCAATATTACGAAGATGATAGAGGACATCGCCTTCCAAACCAACATACTTTCACTCAACGCTGCTATTGAAGCGGCCCGGGCAGGTGCCGCCGGAAAGGGCTTTGCAGTTGTCGCAAATGAGGTTCGTAATCTTGCTGCAAAATCTGCGGAGGCCGCCAAACAGACCGGCACACTGATACAGTCCTCCGTCATTGCAGTGAAAAGGGGAGCGGAAATTACCAATCAAACCGCACAGATTCTCCGTAATGTGGAAACAAGTTCAAACGAAGTTATGGTTAATTTCGGTAAAATCGAACAGTCAATAGCGGAGCAAAATGTCGCCATAGATCAAATAAAGGACGGACTATCTCAGATTTCCTCTGTTATTCAAACCAACGCTGCCACATCCGAGGAAAACTCCTCCTCCAGTGAAGAGATGTCCGCTCAGGCTGTCACTCTGCGGGAAGAGGTCGGTAAATTTAAACTGACCGATAAATTTGATGAATCAGATAAACATGTATCAGAATTATCCCTTTTCTCTGCAAGTGAACGAAAACTTGAAAATCGTTTGCCGGAATCTGCATTTATATTGGGAAAATATTGATCGAGTAGGATTAAAACAGAGTCACTTCTTTTATGATAAGTGACTCTGTTTTAATTTATTATATAGTAAATAAGGAACCCCATATTATGAAATCAGTATAAGGTCGTCAGTATTTACAGCAGCAACAACAATACCATCAAAAGTAATTACAGCTCTTTTTCCGTTAATTTCACTGACAACATGATCACGGTTATATACAAACCCTGCAAGGCTTTCACCACTGTATGAATCGGCGTCCTTTATAAGCCTTACGACGCTTCCTTTCTTTATTTGATTCTCAGTTTTTTTAAAACCGTTATATCCGTTGTTTTTGATAATGTTACTGAAATCTTTATACCCGATATTTAAATCAACATCTGACTTTACGCCATCAATGCATCCGGTATGACTGTACTGCCAGATATCATACGGGTATGTGTAGTTCGTTTTATCAATGTTTATATGTGCCAGCCAGACAGTATATCTTTTTAATGTTTCCGGAAAAAGTTTGTTTTCAAGAAATGATTTATATGAGTAAATTCCTGCATAATATCCTGCATCCTCCATATTATCGCAGAAAGTTTTTACTATATCTGTACAGTCTTTTTTGGAAAGACTCTGCTGAACCTTGTCTTCAATATCAATATATACAGGATATTCGGGCGTTTTATTTTTTATTGTTTTAATAAATGTCAAAGCTTCTTGATTTGCTTCCTGTTTTGATGCTGCATAGCTATACCAGTAAAAACCGCATTTTATATCGTTCTGTTTGCAGCCCTTATAATTATTTTCGAACTGTGCATCAACCTGATCTGATGACTTTCCATAGCCTGCTCTGATAATTGCAAAATCAATTCCGGATTCTCTGACTTTTTTCCAGTCAATATTTCCGTTATGAGTCGAAACATCAATTCCTTTTATACCCATAATTAACCTCCAGATATCTGAATTGTGGTTAATACTTTCTATATTATATTATATTTATCGACAATAAAAAATGTTACTGATTTTCAGATATTACAACATAAAGAATATCCCCGCCTCTATAAGCTATGGGTTCTATATTTCCGTTCAGCCGGAGTACAATTTCCGACTGAACGGAAGCGGTTCTTCGAATCGTCTCTGATTGTTAAAAGCAGAGCTTTGAAGGATAATATAATTATTTTATTCACCTTTAAAATTTTTACGAAAATTATTTTTACGGTATATTTTCGGAGTTACACCTGTCTTTTCTTTAAACATGCTTATAAAATGACTGCAAGAGGAAAAAGCAAGATACTGAGAGATATCAGACTCTGTATATTCAGTAAACCTCAGCATCCTTTTGGCCTCGTGTATTTTTGCCGTCTTTATATATTCTGATAGTAAAACCCCGGTTTCTTTCTTGAAAATTGCCGAAAGATAATTTGGTGATATATTTGTTGCCTGAGCTATTGAATTTATAGTTATTTTAGTATTCAGATGTGTATTTATAAATTCAAATGCCTTAATAATATAATTGGAATACAGACCATTTTTTGCGAGTTTATTCATACGGTATGCAAAATCTATAATCATATCACGATGAAGCTGCTTTATTCCTGAAATTTCATTGCAGGCATCAGATTTCCTTATATACATATCACTTAAAGAAAATGCAATTTCCTTATCCATTCTGTTTTCGATACACATACGGGTTATAATGGAAACAGAGATAATAAAATGATAACGTATATTACGTACAGGATCATCTGAAAGCTGTCCTTTATCTTCAGAATCAAGATTAAATTTCATGTTTTTTAGTTTTTCTGTGTCTCCGTGAATAATCATGTCATAAACAGTATATTCATCATTATAATCAGAATGATGTGTTTCATTTTCACGCTGTACGAAAAGCAGGTCTTCAAATTCACATATATTGTTCATCTGATACTCCTTATTATAATATTGTGATACAATTAATTAAAATCTGATATAATAATTTATGTTTATATTATATAATAAAAACATAAAATTGTAAAGCATATGTTTTATTTTAATTAAAATGGAGGAAAATATAATATGGTAAACGTTAAAGGAACATGGTGCCTTATAACAGGCGCAAGCAGAGGTATCGGATATAAAATAGCTTTATTTATGGCTGAACACGGTGCCAATCTTATATTGCAGAGCAGAAACAGTATTCATACTGAAAAGGTACTCTCAGAGGTAAAGGCATTAGGTGTGGAGACATATATAGTTGAAGCAGAGCTTTCATCACCTGAATCAGTATACAAAATGCTTGAAGTTATCGATAAAAAAGGAACAAATGTTGAAATTGTTTTTAACAATGCTGCTGTACAGATAGCATACAGAAATGATTTTTTTAATACTCCTGTTGAAGATTTTGTACAAAGCTTCAGTATAAATACAATTGCGCCGGCTTTGATATGTTATCACTTTTTACCTAAAATGATTGAAAATGGTTTCGGAAGAATAATAAATGTAACGAGTGGAATAAAAGACGAACCTCAGCAGGCTGGATATTCTTCAAGCAAAGCAGCACTTGATAAATTCACTATTGATTTGTGTCCGACAATTGAAAACACTGATGTAATCATGAGTCTGGCTGATCCGGGATGGTGCCGCACTGATTTAGGTGGACCAAACGCACCTAATTCGGTAGAAAGTACTATTCCGGGAATGTGTGTAGGTGCCTTTGTTGATGATAAAAAAAGTGGAAGACTTTTTCGTGCACAGGAATTTGCAGCGATGACACTGGAAGAGGCTGTATCTAAAGCAGAAATAATGTCATAGAATTCTTTATGAATAAAAAAGTGATAAAATAAGCGTTTTATTGTCATTTTGCCATTTTTATATTCAACAAGTAAAAAAATTACCTAACTGAGTAAAATATCTCCGTTTTAAAATCACCATATAAGGTTTATAATCAATAATATAATAAATGTGAAAAACACACAAAAACATTACACATAACAGGAGGAAATTTTACTTATGAAATCAAAAAGAATTCTTAGCTGTATTTTTGCTACAGTTTTAGCAGCAGGATGCTTTGTCGGCTGCGGTGATGAAGACAACAGTGGATCGAGCACTGCCGGCAAAGGAGAAAGTAAAGGCGGAGAAACCAATCTTACATTATGGAGTATTTCTACAAAGAGTGACTCATTTCACTCTGCATACGAAAAAGCAATCGAGGAGTTTGAAAAATCTCATGAAGGTGTAAAGATTACTCACGAAACCTTTGAAAATGAATCATATAAGACAAAGATTAAATCAGCAGTTGCAGCTAATGAACTTCCTGATGTATTCTTTACATGGGCAGGAGGATTCTCACAGTCATTTGTTGACTCAGGAAAGGTACTTGCGCTTGATGAATACTATACTGATTATAAAGATGAATTGTCCGAAACTGTTTTGTCAAATTTAATTTATGACGGCAAGCTTTACGGTTCTGTAATATGCACACCTGTATCAGCAATGTGGTATAACAAGTCAATATTCGATGAGAATGGTCTTGAAGCTCCAGAGACATGGGACGAATTTGAAAATGTCTGCAAGACTTTAAAAGATAACGGTGTTACACCAATAGCAACAAGTGCAAAAGACAAATGGGTATTAGCTATGCTTCACGATGCACTGACGCTTAAATCTGTAGGCCCTGATAAACTCTACAGTACTCTTAAAAAAGAGAGCGGTTCATATTCAGATCCTGACTTCCTGACATCAGCTCAAAAAATTCATGATCTTGTAAAGGGCAAATACTTCATTGAAGGTGCTGCAGGATTGTCTAACGATGAGGCAAGTGCAGAATTCTATAAAGGAAATGCAGCAATGTACTTTACAGGAAGCTGGATGGGCGGATCAATTATGACAGATGCTAAGAATCCTGATGATTTTTCAGTTGCTCCTGTTCCTGTAATTAATTCTTCAAACGCGAAAATCACAGACTTTATGGGCGGCGGATCAGATTCACTTATGGTTGCTGCTTCTACAAAGACACCTGACCTCTCAGCTCAGCTTGCATTTGAAATAACAAAGGGAGTTTCAAAGTATGGCTACCTTTCAGGAGCTGGAATTCCGGCATGGAAAATAACATATGACGATTCATCAGTTCCAAAGCTTACAAAGGCTGTGGCTGATTATGCAAATAACGCAACGTCATTTACTCTATGGTTTGATACACTCATGGAATCTGAAGATGCAGGACAATATCTTGAACTTCTCCAGAAACTATATATGGATGAGCTAAGCCCTGAAGAATTCCAGGAAGCAATGGCAGATCAGCTTAAGAAATAGTTCAATATAAATCTGAAATTATCTTAGGAATACATCCTAATTTTCTTCTAAAACCTCTTAAATAGCATTTTAGCATACGCTGACTGGTCATTAAAAAACCAGTCAGTTGTGTAATGCTATAAAAATCTTGTAAAAAGGTAGGATTTATATGGACAGGATTCGAAGAAATAAACTGGCATTAGTAGTTTTTTTACTTCCTGCAGTTATTTTATTTTTCGGTATTATTATTATCCCGATTTTTATGTCATTGATTTATAGCTTTCAGGAGTGGAACGGAATAACCAATGGCGAATTTATCGGTTTTAAAAATTATGTTGAGTTATTTACAAGTAAGTCAGCGAGTTTTCCTAAAACACTGACAAATGCAATGCTTCTGGCTGTTTTATCTGTTTTCATTCAGCTGCCTATTTCTCTTTGTTTAGCTTTACGAATTTCAAGGGGAATAAAGGGTGAAAGATTCTTTATAACGGTATTTTTTATTCCCGTTCTTATTTCTACCGTAGTTATAGGACAGCTATGGCTGAAAATATATAACCCGAATTACGGTATATTGAATGTAGCGCTAAGAACAATGGGACTTGAATCATTGTGCCATACATGGCTCGGAGAAAAAGAAACAGCGCTTATGGCTGTTTTTATCCCTAATCTTTGGCAATTCGTAGGATATCATATGTTGCTTCTGTATGCGGGAACAAAAAGCATTTCACCTGATGTAATAGAAGCCGCTAAAATCGACGGAGCAAGCAACTGGCAGGTTTCAACAAGAATCATTATCCCATTACTTAAGCCGGTAATAAAAATATGTGTTATTTTTGCCGTTACCGGTTCTCTTAAGGCTTTTGATATGATTTATGTTCTGACCAGGGGAGGTCCGGCTCATGCAAGTGAAGTTCCAAGCACTCTCATGGTTTCAATGATCTTTGACCAGAGTCGATACGGCTTTGGAAGTACTATCGCTGTATTTATAATTTTCCTTTGTTTCTTCTTTGCACTGCTTATAAAGAAATGCATAAAAACGGAGGATGATTAAAATGGCTGATTATAATTATTTTGACGGTATCAAGGATTTAAAGCATGTGAAACAACCGGCTTTAAGAACTAAAGCTCCGATAGTTTCTTATATAATTTTAATATTCTGGACACTTATATGTATTTTTCCACTTTATTGGATGTTTACGTTTTCATTTAAAAACAATGATGAAATATTCGGCGAAAACGTAATAGGATTACCTAAAAAATGGCTTTTTTCAAATTATAAGGATGCAATTATAGTGGGGGATATAGGAAATAATTTTCGCAACAGCTTGATTGTTACCGGATTTACAATATTATTGACTGTAATAGTTGCTTTAATGGCATGCTATGCACTGACACGTATGAAATGGCGCGGCAGAAAAATTATGAATAATATTTTTATGCTTGGTCTCACAGTGCCTATTCATGCAGCACTTCTTCCGGTATTTGTTGTATTAAGATTTTTTAAAATGACTAATTCATATCAGGCATTGATTTTTCCATATTCAGCATTTGCACTTGCTATGGCAATAATGATATTTGGAAGCTTTATGGCAAATATACCTACTGAGCTTGAAGAATCTGCGTGTATAGACGGATGCGGTACATTCGGAATATTTTTTAAAATAATAGTTCCTCTTATGCTGCCGGCAATCTCGACTGTTGCAATATTTACATTTCTTCAGGCGTGGAATGAGCTTATGTTTGCTGTAATATTCAACAGTAAATCTGAATATCGTACACTTCCTGTAGGAATTCAGGAGCTTTCAGGCTCATATACAACTGCCTGGGGTCCGATAGGTGCTGCACTTGTAATAGCAACATTCCCGACATTGCTTATATATGCTTTCATAAGTAAAAAAATACAAGCAAGTCTTATTGCAGGAGCAATCAAAGGTTAATAAAAGTCTGCGGAGTAAATTCTTCGCAGACTTTTTCAGATAGTAACCTAAAAAGTTTATGGTAAATATTTTTTTGATTAGTTAGTCTGTATATGATATAATTATTATAATATGAATGTTTATTACCAATACAGATTAAGGATGATTTTATGAACAAAAAAACAAGTAGTTTTTCAAAGCTAAGCATAAAGAAAAAAGTCCAGTATATTTTTATTTTTGCTATGGGAATATGTGTGCTGTCATGTTTTATATTGTTTTATTCATTTATACGTGTTAAAATGACAGAATCAATTTATGAAAAAAATTATGACAGACTTAATTCAATCGAACAGAATTTTGAATCAGTTGTTTCAAATGTAAATAATATAAGCAAGCTTATTATGGTAAATGACATTGTTAGTGACTATCTTAAGAGCGAGAAAGATTCTGTTATAAAAGCCAATCTTGCCAGAAGCGTTATTTATGATATGATCAGTTCATTTTCAGGAAATTATTCTGTCTTTATATTCAGAAATGATAAAAGTTATATTCATACCGGGATAGGGATTATACGTCCTGATAATTATATCATTTTTCAAAGTGACTGGTTTGATTATGTAAGTGAGCTCAAAGGAAAATATACTATAATTCCAAATACCAAAAAAGCATTTATATTTAACACACAAACAGATATTGTATCGTTTGCAAGAATAATAAATGATGTTGATACACAGACTCCGCTTGGAATGCTTGTAATAAATATCCCTGTAAATGAGCTTGAGCACACTTATGATAATTTTACAGGAAAAGACAGCAAATTTGCGTATGTAGACAAAGACAAAAACATTATCTGTTCAAATATAAGCGACGGCGATTTTGGTTTTATTTATACAGATAATAATACAGAAGATGTCAGGTCATATTCTTCTGAAATATTTAATAAATATGTGGTTATGCAGAGGCAGATTACTGATACAGAAATCCGTGTTATGTATAAATCAAGGGTAAATATTCTTGAAGAAATTACAGTTGAAATAGCAATAAGTATACTGAGTGTAATGTTAATTGCAATTTTAATAATGTTAATAATAAATGCATATATAAACAAGTATGTAATATATCCGATAAGCAAACTGGCATACAGTATGAACCAGGCTGAGACAGGTGAACTCGTACATGTAAATATAGATTCAAATGATGATGAAATAGGAAGACTCAAGGACTGTTACAACAAAATGCTTATTCAGATTGACAGGCTTATAGGTGAGGTTATAGAGCAGGAAAAGCAGCGTCAAAAAGCTGAGATGAACGTTATTCAGGAGCAGATAAAGCCACATTTTCTATATAATACACTTGATACAATAGGATATATGTCATTGCAGAACTCAAGAGAAGAAGTTTATGATGTAATAGAGACTCTTGGCAATTTCTATCGCCGGTTTCTTAGCAAAGGAAGTGAAAATATAACTCTTGCAGAAGAGATTTCAATAGTAAAGGACTATATTAAGCTTCAAAGGCTACGATATAACGATATGTTTGAAGATGAATATGATATACAGGAGAATCTTAATTCAGTAACTATACTTAAGCTTCTTCTTCAACCGCTGGTTGAAAATTCAATATATCATGGAATACGTCCTAAAGGTGAAAAAGGAATAATAAAAATAACTGTATTTTCAAGAGGAAATACGATGCACATAATAGTATATGACAGCGGTATAGGTATGAATCAATTTCAGATCGCTCAGCTGCTTGACGGTAAAAACAAAACCAGTTTCGGATTCAAAGGAACAATTGACAGAATAAAGAACTTTTATCAGATTGATGATGTTGTTAAAATAAGAAGTGTTGAAGGTGAATACTGTGAAATAGAAATAACAATTCCTCTTCAAAAATAATCAGGACAGGAGATTTAAATATTATGTATAAAGTAATGATAATTGATGATGAAAAATCACTCAGAAATCTTTTAAAGCTTACTATTCCGTGGAAAGAGCTTGGGCTTGAAATGGCAGGTGAAGCTGAAAGCGGAATAGAGGCAATTAATATTATTGATGAAATAAGACCGGATATTGTTTTTGTTGATATACGAATGCCGTTTATGGATGGAATAGAATTTTCAAAGATTGCCATCAAGCAGTACCCTGATCTTAAAATAGTTATTCTTACTGCTTTTAATGATTTTGAATACGCACGTAAATGTGTCGGTATAGGCGTATGTGAATACCTTACCAAGCCTATAGTCAGAGCTGATGTTACAGCAACTTTAAAGAAAATTATTGACGACCTTTCAAGACAGATTCCTTCAAAGGAAGAGCAGAATAATAAGAATTTAGTCGGTGGAATGAATAAAATATGTGATTACATAAACGAAAATTATAAGGATTCCGAAATAAATCTTACATCTGTTGCAAATAAGTTTGGTTTTAATGCGAGTTATCTCAGCAGAAGATTTAAAGAAGATATCGGTGTAAGCTTTGTAGACTATGTTACAAAATGCCGTATGGAAAAAGCGCTCGAGTATCTCCATCAGAAAACGGCAATGTATATTACCGCCAGAAACGTTGGCATACCGGACCCTAATTACTTCAGCAAATGTTTTAAAAAATATACAGGAAAAGCTTACACAGAAAAAATGAAAGAAGAAACCATATAATTTTTTGGTTGTGATTTTTAAAGTGTGTCCTGAAAATTCTACCACATTACACCCAACAACCGCTTAATTGCCGCACTTCTACAAAAATGTCAAAGTCAAGACCGCATTTGCGTTCATTTTAGCCTTGACTTTGATATTTTTGTAGATATAATGACAAAGGCGGTTGTTGGTGAGTTATGTCGATTGATAGCATTTACACGGTTGGGTGTTCAGACTCAATTTTTTATCTGTAGAATTTTTTAAATTCCGTAGGAGTACAATGCTTTACTTCTTTAAAAGCACGGTTAAATGATGTTATGCTTGAAAATCCTGAACGCATAGCTACTTCAGTTATTGATATATCCGGGTCGAGAAGGAGCGTCTGGGCGGCATTTGTACGTATTTTATTTATATACTGAATATATGACATTTCATTGTATTGTTTAAATATTCTTGAAAAATGATACTTACTGTATCCGGCAATATCTGCAAGCTTATCAAGTGTAATATCATACATATAATTTTTTTCTATATACTTGAGCACTGTTCCGAATCGTGTATCGTATTCAACAAGCTTTTCAGGAGTGCAGTTAAGTGTATTTTTATGCTGTGACAACTGATTTTCACGTATTTTGGTCAATAGTGAAAGTAGTGAAATATATATTTTTAATTCTGAAAGCTCTGATTTTTTAAAGTACTCCTCATATATTCTGAACATAGTTTTCTTGGAATAATTATATACTTCTTCATCTGACCCTGCGTTAATAAATGAAATGCCTGACAGTACAGTTGTGACGGAACTGAGTGCAGTATTTTTTCCAAGGACAGAATCATCACACTGAAATATAATCCGTCTTCCTTCATGCGGTGATTTAAGCGAGTGCAGCTCCCCGGGTGGCAAAATAATAATATCACGTTCTTTAAGTTCATATACTGTTTCGTTTGCACTTACTGTAAAACCGTTCTGAAGGGGCATTATTATTTCTACAGCATTGTGCCAGTGAACAGGGTAATCTTCATCATCGTCATTGTCATAAAGAATTATAAAATGATTCTCAGAATACTCTACAGTTTCAAAATCTCCGTTCAGATGTTTTATCAATGTTATTACCTCCATATAAAAATGATTTAATTATATAATCAAAAATTGCTTGTCATTGATGATATTATAGCATATTTAAGTGTTATTTGTAAATAATATTAGTGATTTTGAAAAAAATAAAGCAAATAATGAATATATGACCGCAATTTTTGAAAAGCTTTTTATGATACAATATAATATAATACATTATGTAAACATAAAATGTAAATGGGGAGGTCGAAAATGATTGTTGAATGCAATGAATTGAATTACAAAAATTTTGGAAAATGCATCTTCGTTGATAATAAAATTGTAAAGCTGATTGCAACGCTGGATGTAGGACCAAGAATTATTTTCTTCGGATCAAGTAACGGAGAAAATGTTCTGTTTGAGGATATTCAGAGAAATTTTGCAGAAGACACCGCTCAATACGGAACATGGTATGCGTATGGCGGACACAGAATCTGGCGTGCACCCGAAGTAATGCCTGAAACATATTATCCGGACAATGAAAATGTTGAATATACATTTAACAATAATGTTCTTGAATTGACTCAGAGACAGACACCGTTCGGAAAGAAGTTCAGTATTGTATGTACCTTCAATGATGACAATACAGTAAAGATAGAAAACAGGATTACTAACTGCCTGGATAAACCACAGAAATTTGCACCATGGTCTGTTACCGGACTCGCACCGGGTGGAATAGAGATTATACATATGTGCAATGACAATACAGGATTTCTTCCTAACAGAACAATTTCGTTGTGGCCGTATTCAGATATAAATGACAGCCGCTTTAAACTTTTTAATGACATAGCTTTCTTAAAACATGATTCGTCATCTGAGAGAGCTTTTAAAGCAGGATTTAACATTACATGCGGAGAAGTCAGATATATTATCGGAGAGCAGACATTTACAAAATATTTTGATAAATATGACCAGAATCTTAATTATCCTGATTTTATGTGTAATTTTGAAACATATACAAATAAACATTTTCTTGAATGTGAGCTTATTGGGGACGAACGTGAATATCAGCCTTATCAGACAGCAGTTATTTCTGAGACATGGTCTGTAAGACGGTCTTCGACCGACGATCTTGAAAAGATTGATTTTTTTATAAATAAGGGGAATACGTACAATGTATAGATCTTTTTCAATGCAGAAAAAAGCTGAAGATATCACCGATAAAATGACGGTTGAAGAGCAGGCTGAACAATTAAAATATGATGCACCTGAAAACAACAAAGCGGGATTAAGTGCATATAACTGGTGGAGCGAAGGACTTCACGGCCTGGCAAGAGCCGGTACTGCAACGATGTTTCCGCAGGCAATAGGACTTGCAGCAATGTTTGATGATGAGCTTCTGTATAAGGTTGCTGATATTATTTCAACAGAGGCACGTGCAAAATATAACAGATATTCAGCTTATAATGATTATGACATATATAAAGGACTTACTTTATGGTCACCTAACATAAATATTTTCCGTGATCCGAGATGGGGAAGAGGACAGGAAACATACGGAGAAGATCCTTTTCTTACTTCACAGCTTGGAATAGCATTCGTAAACGGGCTTCAGGGAAATAAAGATATTCTTAAAACAGCCGCATGTGCAAAGCATTTTGCTGTACACAGCGGACCTGAAGCGTCAAGACATGAATTTAACGCTGTGGTTTCACCTAAAGACATGGAAGAAACTTATCTTCCGGCTTTTAAGGCACTTGTAACGGAATCGGACGTTGAAGGTGTAATGGGGGCATATAACAGAGTAAATTCAGAGCCTGCATGTGCAAATTCATTTCTGATGGATAAGCTTAAAGAATGGGGCTTTGACGGATACTTTGTTTCTGACTGCTGGGCAATAAGAGACTTTCATACACATCATGGAGTTACAAAGACAGCACCTGAATCAGCAGCACTTGCATTAAAGGCAGGTTGTGACCTCAATTGCGGAAATACTTATATCCAGCTTCTTATTGCATTAAAGGAAAAGCTTATAGACGAAAGCGATATAAGAAATGCATGTATTCATCTTATGAGAACACGTGCACGACTGGGAATGTTTAATGAATCAACTGAATTTGACACGATACCTTACAGTGTTGTTTCATGTAAAGAGCATAAGGATGTATCGCGCGAATGTGCTGAAAAATCAATGGTTCTTCTTAAGAACAACGGAATACTTCCGCTTGATGAAAATAAAATTAAAACCATAGGCGTAATCGGACCGAATGCTGACAGCCGTGAAGCACTGGAAGGAAATTATTGCGGAAGAGCCGACAGATATATTACTTTTCTTGAGGGAATACAGGACAGATTTGATGGACGTGTATTGTATTCTGAAGGATGCCATTTATTTAACGACAGAGTATCTAATCTCAGCCTTCCTGATGACAGGATCTCTGAAGCACAGATAGTAGCTGAAAATTCAGACGTAGTTATTCTGTGTGTAGGGTTAAACGCTACTGTTGAAGGAGAAGAGGGGGATACAGGAAACGAGTTTGCATCCGGTGACAAGATTGATTTAAGACTTCCGGAGTCACAAAGAAAACTTATAAGTACGGTAATAGCCTCAGGAAAACCGGTGGTAATAGTTAATGCTACGGGCAGCGCAATCAATACTGAAGCAGCATGTGATGCTTTGATACATGCCTGGTATCCGGGACAGTATGGCGGTGCAGCTCTTGCATCAATTTTATTCGGAGATGTTTCTCCGTCAGGAAAACTTCCGGTTACATTTTATCAGTCAGCTCAGAAGCTTCCGGATTTTACAGATTACAGTATGAAAAACCGCACGTACAGATACGCAACTGATAATATCCTTTATCCTTTTGGATATGGACTTACATATTCAAAAATGAAAATTTCAGATTTTATATATGAAAATTATACAGCACGTGTCACTATAGAAAACATAGGGGATAAAGATACTTCTGAGGTTGTACAGTTCTATATAAAGGATTACTCCGAGCATGCAGTTCCTAATCACAGTCTTTGCGGATTCAAGAGGGTATTCCTTAAAAAAGGGGAATCCAGGGAAGTTTCCGTTCTGATAAATAATTCTGCATTTGAAGTCGTATATGATGACGGAACAAGAAAAATGTCAGACGGAGAATTCAAGCTGTTTGCCGGAATATCCCAGCCTGATAAATTAAGTGAAGAGCTTACAGGCTCAAAAGCATTATCAATATCAATTAAACCATAAAAAATAAATAATTTTAAGGAGTCTTTTACTATGAAAGAATATTTTAAAGGAATAGGTAAAATTCAGTATGAGGGAAAAGAAAGCCAGAATCCGCTTGCATTTAAGTATTATAATCCTGATGAGATTTTAAACGGCAAGCCAATGCGTGAACATCTTAAATTTGCGCTTTCATGGTGGCACACAATGTGCGGCGACGGTACAGATATGTTCGGTGTAGGTACAACAGATAAAAAATGGAGTCAGACTGATCCGATGGAGATTGCAAAATCGAAAGTAGATGCTGCTTTTGAAATTATGGATAAGCTGTCAATTGATTATTTCTGTTTTCACGACAGAGACATTGCACCTGAGGCCGAAACACTTTCAGATACAAATAAAAGACTTGATATAATTTCAGATTACATCAAGGAAAACATAGGCGGAAAGAAGCTTTTATGGGGAACTGCAAACTGCTTCAGCAATCCTAGATATATGCATGGTGCCGGTACTTCACCGTCTGCAGATGTATTTGCTTTTGCAGCAGCACAAATAAAAAAAGCCATTGAAATAACAGTTAAGCTTGGCGGAAACGGTTATGTATTCTGGGGTGGAAGAGAAGGATATGAAACTCTTCTCAATACAAATATGAAGCTTGAACAGGACAATATGGCACGCCTTATGAGAATGGCTGTTGATTATGCACGTTCTATAGGATTTAAGGGTGATTTCTATATCGAGCCTAAGCCAAAGGAGCCAACAAAGCATCAGTATGATTTTGATACTGCAACCGTAATTGGTTTCCTCCGTAATTATGGTCTTGACAAGGATTTCAAAATGAATATAGAAGCTAATCATGCAACACTTGCTCAGCATACATTCCAGCATGAGCTCAGAGTTGCAAGAGAAAACGGTGTTTTTGGTTCTATTGATGCAAATCAGGGTGATCCGCTTCTTGGATGGGATACAGATCAGTTCCCGACAAATATTTATGATGCTACATTCTGCATGTATGAGGTAATGAAAGCAGGCGGATTTACAAACGGCGGACTTAACTTTGACTCAAAGGCAAGAAGAGGCTCATTTACTCTGGAAGATATATTTAACTGCTATATAGCAGGTATGGATACATTTGCTCTCGGATATAAAGCTGCTGATAAAATAATTAAAGACGGCAGAATTGACAGCTTTATAAATGATCGCTATTCATCATGGAACAGCGGTATCGGTGAAGCTGTAATATCAGGAAAAGCAAGCATGGCTGATCTTGAAAAATATGCTCTTGAAATGGGAGACGTTGTAGGTTCACTTACAAGCGGAAGCCAGGAAAAGCTTGAATCTATCGTAAACAACATTCTTTTCAGTTTATAATTTTCCGGAGGATAATTAATGAAATACGTTATAGGTATTGATATCGGTACAAGTGCTACAAAATCTGTACTCTTTGATGAAGCAGGAGAGGTAATCTCTTCTGCTTCAGAAGAATATCCTCTTTATCAGGAAAAAAACGGATACGCAGAACAGGAACCGATAGACTGGTATAAAGCAAGCATCAATACAATAAAAGCTATTTTGAATGACAGTGCTATTGATGCAGAAAATATCGTTGGAATAGGACTGTCAGGACAGATGCATGGTCTTGTAATGCTCGATAAAGACAATTGTGTTATCAGAAAGTCTATAATATGGTGTGATCAGCGTACAGCTAAAGAATGCAAAGAGATTACAGAACGAGTGGGCGAAAAAAGATTAATTGAAATCACAGCAAATCCTGCATTAACAGGTTTTACAGCTTCCAAAATACTTTGGGTACGCAACAACGAGCCTGAAAATTATAAAAAATGCTGTCATATACTTTTGCCGAAGGATTATGTACGCTTTATGCTTACCGGTGAATATGCAACAGAAGTATCAGATGCATCCGGCATGCAGCTCCTTGATATTCCTGGCAGATGTTGGTCGGATGAAGTGCTTGAAAAACTTGATATAGACAAATCATTGCTTGCAAAGGTTTATGAATCACCTGAAATAACAGGCTATATAACAAAAGAAATTGCTGCACTTACCGGTCTTAAAGAGGGGACTCCGGTCGTTGGCGGAGCCGGTGATAATGCTGCTGCGGCTGTTGGAACAGGTATTGTTTCTGATGGAAAGGCATTTACCACAATAGGAACAAGCGGTGTTGTATTTGCTCATACTTCCGAAATTCAGATAGATCCTGAAGGCCGTGTGCATACTTTTTGCTGTGCGGTTCCGGGCTGTTGGCACATCATGGGTGTTACTCAGGCAGCCGGACTGTCATTAAAATGGTTCAGAGATAATTTCTGCTCTGAAGAAATGCAGACAGCACAGCTTATGGATGTAAGTGAATACTATCTTATGGACAAGGAAGCTGAAACCGTTCCTATAGGTTCAGAAAAACTTTTCTATCTTCCGTATCTGATGGGAGAAAGAACACCTCATCTTGATCCTGATTCCCGCGGTATGTTTTTCGGTCTTTCAGCCATTCATACAAAGAAGCATCTGCTGAGAGCTGTAATGGAAGGCGTTGCGTATTCATTATGTGACTGCAAAAAAATATGCAGCGATATGGGTATTAAAATAGACGAGATGATGGCTTGCGGTGGCGGCGGAACTTCACCGTTATGGCGCAGTATGCTGTCAGATCTGTATAACTGCCCTGTAAAAACAGTTACATGTAAAGAAGGACCTGCACTCGGCGTTGCAATTCTCGCTCTTGTCGGAGCAGGTATTTACAGCAGCGTAGCTGATGCGTGTGAAAAAATTATTAAGACAAATAAAACACAGTTCCCTGTTGAGGAAAATGTAAAAGAGTACAGTAAATATTATGAGTTATATACAGAACTTTATGGTTCTGTAAAAGAGAATTATAAAAAGCTTTCAGAATTATAAATTTATTGTATGATTTATGTTTAATGCATAATTTACTATTCAGTTGTGCCTTAAAGTGATGCGGATATATAAGCAAAGTCCAGGCGGCCGCAAAGTCTGGTCGACTCGTGACGAGTCGAAATCGCAGAATAATTTATACGAAACAGTAAATAAATAGTTTGTATAATGTTCATAATCATGATATAATTATCTTCAGTAATAAACTGAGGAGGTCTGTATCAGATAATTATGAATAAAGAGAAGCTGCTTTCAAAAAATATCATAGTATGCCTGCTCGCAATGATTTGCTGCATACTATGGGGAAGTGCATTTCCGTGTGTTAAGATTGGCTATAAAATGCTCGGTATTACGGTAGACAATACTGCAGATCAGATATTGTTTGCCGGATATCGCTTTTCATTAGCCGGATTGTCAGTAATAATAGCAGGAAGCATTGTAAAGAAAAAAATACTTGTTCCAAAGGCAAATGAAATACCTAAAGTCATGTTATTAAGTGCATTTCAGACTATAATACAATATTTACTTTTCTATATCGGACTTGCCAACACTACAGGAGTGAAGGCATCTGTTATTATAGGCTCAAATGTATTTATTGCAGTTATTGTTTCAAGCCTGATTTTTCATCTTGAAAAAATTAAAATTAACAAAGCAATAGGATGCATTATCGGATTTGCGGGAATTATTATCATTAATCTCAGTGATGGAGCGTATGATATGAATATACGTCTGACCGGTGAAGGATTTATGTTTATTTCTACGTTTTCTTATGCATTTTCATCGGTTCTGATGAAAAAATATTCAAAGTCCGCGGATCCTGTTATGATGAGTGGATGGCAATTCCTTTTTGGCGGCACTGTTATGTCACTTATGGGTATAATATCAGGCGGTAAAGTTGTTATTGATTCAGCAAATGAGTGGGGAATGCTTTTCTATTTAGCATTTATATCAGCTGTTGCATACAGTCTTTGGGCAATTCTATTAAAATATAATCCTGTTTCAAAGGTTGCTGTATATGGTTTTATGAATCCTGTAATAGGTGTAATTCCCTCAGCTCTGTTACTCAACGAAGGACAGCAGGCATTCGGATTAAATGGAATTATTTCCTTGGTTCTTGTATGCGCAGGCATCTGTGTTGTGAATTTAAGACAATAATACTTTGAGCGGAGATATAATCTATGAAAAAAATACTTGTAATACTCACAGGCGGTACAATAGGAAGCAAAAACGATAATACTTCTATAAATACCGATAAAGCCTCAGCTTATAATCTTATTAACCTTTATTATAATAAATATGGCAGTGAAGATTTATTTGAAGTCATACAGCCCTTGAATATCCTCAGTGAAAATATGAATTTAAATTATCTGAGTGTTTTTTGTGAAGCAATATCAGATGTTGATATGAATATGTATAAAGGTATTATTATAACACATGGTTCAGACACTCTTTCATATACATCTGCACTGATAGGAATGATTTATAATTCTACAGATATTCCTATTGTAATTACAGCAAGTAATTACACTCTTACTGATAAAAGAAGCAATGGTCTGGAAAATTTCAGGAGCTGTGTCACTTTTATAAACAATACTGAAACAGCAGGTATATTTGTTATATATCAGGATAACAATAAAATAAATAATATATATATATCCACACGATTGAAGGAAGCAGATCCGTATTCTGATCAGTTTTCAGCATTCGGAAATGGCTTGTATGGTTATATAAACGAAAATAAAATTACGGTTAATAATCCGGATTTTGCAGGTAAAAATCAGAATAAAATATCATTTGAAAATCCCTTGATGTTTCAGAATGATATTTTATTAATAAGACCATATCCGGGTTTAAATTATAAAAATATTGATCTTGGTAATAAACCTGCGGCTGTTTTGCATTATCTGTATCATTCGGCAACAGGAAGTAATGAAAACGGTCAGTATTCCCTTATTGAATTTATAGACAGATGTCATATGCATGGCATTGATGTATACACCGCGTCATACAAAGATCTTACATCAACTATGTACGATACTGCAAAATGTATTGTAGATGCAGGTGCTGTACCTATGATAAATATTTCATGTGAAGCTGCATACATGAAACTTATTTTAGCTTATAATCAGAAACAATATAAACATTCTTATCTGATAAATCAGAATATTTATTATGAACATGGCAGCTCATTAATATGATATTTTCAAATTATATACTTCAAAAACTTTCATCCGATTTCATTTTTATTGAAAGAGGAGATCGCAGAAGAAATTTTGTGATCAAAAAAAGATTGCGTGATTTTTATTAGTCACGCAATCTTTTTTTAATTTTAATCATCAAACTTGATTTTTAAGTGATTCCGTTATTTCTTCAAGCTTCATTGCATGTGAACCCTTGACTAAAACAGTGTCATCTTTTTCAAGAATTCCTTTTAATTTTTCTATAGCCTGGCTATTCGTATCAAAGTGATAGCAAATGATACTGCTGTTTGATTTTTGAGCGCCATCTATAATAAACTTTGACTGCTTACCGATACATATAAGCACGTCAACCCTCTGTGCTGCAAAAGCGCCTGTTTCAGTATGCATCTTAGAAGAATTATCACCCAGCTCACCCATATCAGCCAATATTGCAACCCTTCTTCCTTGAAGAGTCCCCATTACCTCCAGAGAAGCTTTTACGGATTCAGGATTTGCATTATAACAGTCATTAATAATTGTAATATTATCAGTTTTGATAATATTAAATCTTCCGTCAATATTTTTAAAGGTTCTGATACCCGATATGATTTTTTCTTCAGGCATTGAAAGTCTTCTGGCTATTGCATAAGCCGCAAGGGCATTAAGGATCATGTGTTTTCCGAGCGAAGGAATAAACACATCAACCGAATCTCCGTTGTGAACTATTTTAAACTGTGTTCCATCAAGACCACATGGCTTAATATCAGATGAATAAAAATCATTTTTTGTATCAAATCCAAAAAAACATGTATCAACATAATCAACTGTACTAAGCTTGTCATCATCACCGTTTAATACAGCTATTCCATCTTTCGAAAGAAATTTAAACATTTCGGTTTTTGCCTTTAATATGCCGTCTCTTGAACCCAGAAATTCAAGGTGCGCACAGCCGATATTAGTTATTACCGCTATATCAGGGCGGACCATCTTTGCAATATTCGTCATTTCCCCAAAGTGATTTATACCCATTTCTATAACTGCTGCTTCATGCTCATCTCTGAGGTTAAATAATGTCTGAGGAACTCCTATTTCATTATTAAGATTTCCCTCTGTTTTAAGTACATTAAAATGCTCCGACAGAACTGAATAAATAAGTTCTTTTGTAGAAGTTTTTCCTGAACTGCCGGATATTCCGATAACAGGAACAGAAAAAAGACTACGGTAATATTCTGCTATATCCTTAAGAGCCTGAAATGTTGATTTTACTACAATATGCGGATTGTCGGTATTGTCAGGCTGATATTCTGTAAGTGTACATACAGCACCGCTTTCAAAAGCGGAAGTAATAAAATCATGCCCGTCAAAATGTTCACCATTTATAGGAATATACAAAAAACCGTCCTTTATTTTTCTGCTGTCTATAGAAATATTTTTAATAATCAAATTTTTTTTATCGTCTGAGCAAATTAATCTGCCCCCGCATGAGTTTGCTACATCCTGCAGCGTCATTGGTTTCATCGGTGTCTGAGTATTCAAAATAATTTCTCCTTTTTAAGTGTCTAAAATCTTTCAAGAGACTTTTTGATGATAAGATCGCATAAATCAGCATGATTAATGCCAATAACAGCTGCTTCCTGCGGAATAAGTGATGTAGGTGTCATACCAGGAAGCGTATTTGATTCCAGGCAGAATATTTCACCGTCTTCACGAAGAAGAAAATCAAATCTCGAATAAACATTTAATTTAAGGCATTCAAACGCCTTTTCTGCAGCCTGCTGCATCTTCACTGTTGTTTCACTGTCAAGCTCAGCCGGACAAACTTCTTTTGTTTTTCCTGAATATTTGTTTTTGTAATCGTAAAATCCGTCAGAAATTATCTCTATAACAGGAAGAGCCTTTCCATCAAATATTCCTACTGAAAATTCACGGCCTTTTATAAATTCTTCAACTACAATTTCATCTTCATATCTGAAGCTTTCCTGAATAGCTGATTCAAAATTCTCCTTTGTATCAGCTATTGATACACCTATACTTGAACCTCCGCTGCATGGCTTAACCACACAAGGAAACACTGACCACTGGTTGAGCTTGCCGTTTTTATACTCATGTATTGTACATGAAAGTCCGTTTGCCATCTGAATACCGTTTCCTATAAGCAGCTGCCTTGTAATGCCCTTATTCATTGAATTTGCACTTCCGATATAATCGGATCCTGTATATTTTATACCCAGAAGATCAAATGTTGCCTGTATTTTTCCATCTTCGCCGTTCGCACCATGAAGGCCCATAAAAACGATATCTGATTTTTTACATATATCAAGAACATTTTTACCGAAAAATCCGTCATCACTTTTTCCTCTTTGTTGTTTTATTTTATTTAAATCAGGCTCAGATGATGCTATAGACGCAGAAATTTTTTCAAAATCAATATTTGTTGTGAATGCTTCATCTGCTTTTACATCTGTCCCCATATATACATCAAGTAAAAATACATTATGTCCTTTTGCCTTTAATGACCTTGCACACATAAGACCTGAATTAAGACTTACGTCCCTTTCGGCGCTTAAACCGCCGGCTAAAACTGTTATGTTCATAATTTCCTCCACAGAGTTAAAATTTGCATTTACGCATACTACTATATTATACTATTAAATTAATCATAATGCAATAAAATTTATTTTTTTAAAAGTATCAAGCTACTAAAGCGATGTATATATAAGCGAAGTCCAGGCGATCGGAAAGCCCGGTCGATTCCACAGATCCGAAATCTCTGCAATAATAAATCTATATGTCTCATACTGTGATTTTATCAAATTTAGCATTAATTACTTCTCTAAGATTAACAGGCGAAATCTCAATCTGTGTACCTATTTTTCCTCCGCTTACATATATGGTATCATTTTCAAGCGCACTTGAATCAATAACTGTTGCAAATTGTTTTTTCATTCCGACAGGAGAGCATCCGCCTCTTATGTACCCGGTTATTTTCAGCAAATCCTTTACAGCAAGCATTTCTACAGATTTGACACCTGTTGATTTTGCAGCAGCTTTAAGATTCAGTTCCTCATTTACCGGAATACAGAAAACAAAGTATTCTGTTTTTCCGTCTGTGTTCTTATGAAATGTAACCAATGTTTTGAAGCACTTCTCAAACGGAATATTTAATGTCTCAGCTACATGCAAACCATCCACCTGACCATCAGATACATAAAAATACGGTTCATATTTTACTTTTAATTTATCGAGAATTCTCATAACATTAGTCTTATTATCTTTCATCAAAAAACCTCTCCTTTGAAAAAATTTTATTCCAACAAAGAGTATATCATATTAATCCGGAAAAAACAATAATAGAACTAAGTATGTTTAATAATTAACAGTCATAAATTTCCATTTATTTGCATATGATTAATGCATAAGACATTTTATCATTCTTTTATTAAAGGACATGATAAGGAAATGAGGTTTTATGCTTAAATCAAACAGGGTGAACAAATGCACGGTTTTGCTAAGCAGTACACTAACTGGATTTTTCTTATTCAGTACTGTTATATGTGGTCAGCATAATAACAAAATACCCGTAACAACAAATCTGACAGATAATTATCCGTCATCCGAGTCTGGAAGTTCAGAGAAAGTAACCAGTGTAACATCTTCTGTGTGCCAGACAAAAAAAGCATATGTTACTTCAGTTACAACCACATGCAATACATCAGATTCAGCTTCTGTGACTGAAAGCGTAACAACAGCTAAAGAAGAAACTATTCAGGAGACATGCTTCACAGATACTCCTGAAGTATTACAGACTCCGGAGGTTCAGCCGATCCCTCAGCTATATGACAATACATATATATCAGAAAATTCACCTGAATTAAATACGGATATCGAACTTACATTTCTGGGTACGTTTGAATCCACAGCTTATACATGGACAGGCTGCAGATGTGCTTCAGGAAATTACCCTTACAGTCATTTAAATTCAGAAGGCGTTGATTTTCGTACAGTTGCAGTTGACAGTAGTATCATCGCACTTGGTACACGCCTTTATATAGAAGCAGGGGATTATAGTGGCTTTGTTATTGCTGAGGACACTGGCGGTGCAATAAACGGATATATAATGGATTTATATATGGATAGCTATGATGAATGTATAAACTGGGGAAGACGTGATATAAATGTATATATCTTAAACTGACAAAAACTCATACAAATTAATTTATCTATGGTCTTGTTATTTGCGTAACATTAAGATATAATAAATATATTGATTTTAATATACAGACATGGAGGAAATTTATATGAGTCAATCAGAAAAAATACAGGACCGCTCTCAGGCAGATAAAAAATTTACATGGGCAATAAACGATATATATATAAATGATCAGGCATGGAAAAATGATTACGATGAGATAAAAAGATGCATACCGATTATTTCTTCTTACAAAGGTAAACTGTCTCATTCTTCCGAATCATTACACTCATATCTGAAATTAAATGATAAAATAACTATTTTATTTGATAGTTTAATTAATTATGCACACAGGAAACGTGATGAAGACAACAGAAATTCTGTTTATCAGGAAATGTGCGGACAGCTTTCTGCACTTATATCAGAAGTATCAGATGTATCATCATTTGAAATTCCTGAAATACTGAATATAGATGACAGTACGCTTGATGTATTCTATTCCGAAAATGCAGAGCTTGGAATATACCAGACATATTTAAAACGTCTGAAAAAAAGAAAAGAGCATATCCTGTCAGAAGCAGAAGAACGGATAATGGCACTTGCCGGTCAGATGAAGGAAGCACCTGATAATATATATTCTGTATTTAATGATGCAGAGCTTGAATTCCCTGATGCAATTGACTCAAATGGAAATAGACATCAGGTAACACACGGAACATATATTCCGCTTGTAAAGAGTGATGACCGGATACTAAGAAAATCAGCGTTTGAGTCACTCTATTCTGTTTACGGAAAATACAAAAACACTCTTGCTTCAATGCTTTCGGCACAGACAAAACAGCTTTCATTCAATTCAAAGGCAAGAAGATACGAATCATCACTTCATGCATCTCTTGACGCAAATGAAGTACCGGTTTCCGTTTATTATAATCTGATAGATGCTGTTCATAACAATATGGAGTATATGTACAAATACGTAAGACTTCGTAAAAAGCTTATGAATCTTGATGAACTTCATATGTATGATTTATATACCCCGGTTATAAATAACTGTGATATAAAAATTAATTATGAGGATGCAAAAAGAACTGTTTATGAGGCTCTTTGCCCTTTGGGAGAAAAATATCTTGATATATTAAAAAACGGCTTTGAAAACAGGTGGATCGATGTATATGAGAATACAGGCAAAACCAGCGGTGCATACTCAGCGGGTGCAAGAATCCATCCATTCGTTCTTCTTAACCATAAGGATACACTTAATTGTGAATTTACATTGGCTCATGAAATGGGACATGCAATCCACTCATACCTTTCAAACAAAGAGCAGCCTGTTATTTATTCAGAATACGTTATCTTTGTTGCAGAAGTAGCTTCTACGTGTAACGAGGCACTCCTTATGGAATATCTATTAAAAAATACAAAAGATAAAATGCAAAAAGCGTATCTGATAAATTATTTTCTCGAACAATTCAGAACAACTCTGTACCGTCAGACAATGTTTGCAGAATTTGAGCTGAAAATAAATCAGATGACTGAAAACGGTGAAGGAATTACAGCTGATAATCTGTCTGAGATTTATGGCAACCTGAACAGATTGTATTTTGGCGATGATATTGTAATTGATGATGAAATAAAGCTTGAATGGGCACGTATTCCTCATTTCTATTATAATTATTATGTTTATCAGTATGCAACAGGCTATTCTGCTGCAATAGCACTTTCAAGAAAGATATTAAATGAGGGTAAAGGTGCAACAGACAAATATATCGAATTTTTAAGCGGAGGGTGCTCTCAGACACCAATTGAATTGTTAAAAACAGCAGGCGTTGATATGACAACACAGAAACCAATCAATGAAGCACTGCAAATATTCAATGAATTAATAGATGAACTTGATAATTTACTGTCGGAATAGGTTATTTATACTATAAATTTATTTAATTATGTACTATAAATATGCTATTAGATATAACCAATATTACAATTTATTTAAAATTAATATTTTTACTTGTATTCAATTTTTGACTGTGGTATAATAATGTAGTCGCTAGCGTTTATTGGCGTCTGGCGACTATATTTTTTTATGAATTTGTTCATGGATTAACAATAAAAACTATTTTTTGGAGGAAACATAATGAAAAAAATATTAGCAGGAGTACTTGCACTTTCTATGGTATTGGTTATATCGTCATGTGGAAAGGATGATAAATCTTCAAAGAAAAGCAAGGACAGCAAAGAAAAAGCAGCTGTTACTTCTGAAACTGAGGAGACAACTGAAGAATCATCAGAATCAAAGGATTCTTCTTCAGAAGTTATCATTGATAGCAGCAATGAAGTGGATATTGACAAATCAAAGCTGACATATGATTTTAAAGGACTTGCAAGCGAACCATACATTACAGTACTCACATCAGATAAATACATGCTCAAATACTCAGTGCCTGATTATGGAATGTCACAGACTGTATATCTTGACGGTGAAAATGAATTTATGACAATCGAAATGTCAGGAATTGAATATTCAATGTTGTATCTTGACAAAGCTCAGTACATGTTAGGCAATAACCAGTATGCTAAGGATGATTCTAAGATAACAGATATTGAAGGCCTTGGAGTTTCTAAAATGTTTTCAAACTTTGCTTTATACGAGAGCGGAGAAGAAGATATTGACGGCAAAACATACAAATATGATGAATACTATCAGGAGTCAGCAGATTCACTGATTAAACTGTTAATTTCAGAAGACGGAGATTTATATGCACTTGAAAGCCAGGATGTATACATGCTAGTTGATGAATTCAGCGCTGATTTTGATTCATCAAAAATTATGGCAATTCCTGAAGGCGCAACAGAAGTCTCTGCAGATGAGCTTAGACAATCATTATATGGCCGAGCATCAGATGAAGATGCAGGAGCAGGAGCAGTTGATTCATCAATAGCTGAATAACACTTGACAAAATGATATTAATATGTTAGAATTATTAAGCCGCATGTATTCAGGTTTTTTAAAATGCTGAATTTTAATTCCGCATTACCTTTTGCAGCGAGTTTTTTGGAAAGGAAGTAAACCAAAATGTACGCAATTATTGAAACTGGTGGTAAGCAATATCAAGTAAAAGAGGGCGACGTAGTTTTCATCGAAAAGCTTTGCGTTGAAGCTGATGAAACAGTAAACTTCGATAAAGTCGTTGCAGTTAATAATGACAATGGTATGACAGTTGGCGCTCCATACGTAAATAACGCTTCTGTTACTGCTAAAGTTATTAAAAACGGTAAAGGCAAGAAGATTAATATTCTTACTTACAAGCCAAAAAAAGGTTCATCAATGAGAAGACAAGGTCACAGACAGCCTTACACTCAGGTTAAAATTGAAGCAATCAAGGCTTAGTTATGGTTACCGCTGTTTTTTATAAAAAAAGTGGAAATCTTTCAGGCTTTAAGGTAAGCGGTCATGCAGAATATGATGATTTTGGTCTTGATATTGTTTGTGCAAGTATAACATCAGCTGTTCAGTTGACATGTAATCTTATAACAGATTATTTTAAGATTAAATCTGAAGTATCTGCTAAAAATAACACTGTTACCTTAAAAGTTGTGGATATTAATGAAGAAGCTTCTTTGATTATTGATAATTTAAAAAATCACTTGGAGCTTATTTCAGAGGAATTTGAAAATGCAATTATAATTAAAATTTCGGAGGTGTAAGTTATGTTAAAACTTAGTATGCAATTTTTTGCTCATAAAAAGGGAAGCGGTTCAACTAAGAACGGTCGTGATTCTGAGTCAAAAAGATTAGGTGTAAAGAGAGCAGACGGTCAGTATGTTCTGGCTGGAAATATTATTGTTCGTCAGCGTGGCACTCATATTCATCCAGGTAACGGTGTAGGTATCGGCTCTGATGATACTTTATTTGCTAAAGTTAATGGTAAAGTAAAGTTTGAGCGTCTTGGCCGTGATCGTAAAAAGGTATCTGTTTACGCTGTGCAGTAATTATCAAGACTTTTATTGCATTAAAAATCCCGAGCTTATGCTTGGGATTTTCTTATATTATGTTTCACTCATAATCATGTGCGTATAAGCACACATGAAAGGAAGTCTATAGGATGTTTGTAGATAAAGCTCGAATTAAAGTAAAAGCTGGAGATGGCGGGGACGGTGCAGTCTCTTTCTATCGTGAAAAATATGTTGCCGCCGGCGGACCTGACGGAGGAAACGGGGGAGACGGAGGAAATGTCATCTTTGAAATAGATGATAATTTTTCCACCCTTATTGATTTCAAATACAAGAAAAAATACGTAGCAAACAAAGGACAAGACGGTGGCGCAAAACATTGCACCGGAAAAAATGCTGAAGATTTAATTATCAAGGTTCCTCGCGGAACAGTTGTCCGTGATGCTAAAACCGGAAGAATAATGGCTGATTTATCAAAAAAAGATAAGCAGATCATTGCAAAGGGTGGAAAAGGCGGAAAAGGAAATTCCGTATTCAAATCATCAACACGTCAGATACCGAGATTTGCAAAGCCTGGCTATCCTGGAGAAGAATTTGAAATTATTTTAGAATTAAAGCTTCTGGCAGATGTGGGTCTTGTCGGATTCCCTAATGTGGGAAAATCAACATTAATTTCTATTGTCAGTCAGGCTAAACCTGAAATAGCGAATTATCATTTTACCACACTTGTTCCGGTATTAGGTGTTGTAAAAATTGAAGCAGGAAAATCATTTGTCATGGCTGATATTCCTGGATTGATTGAAGGTGCAAGTGACGGTATAGGACTTGGGCATGAGTTCTTAAGACATGTAGAAAGATGCCGTCTTATCGTTCATATCCTTGATGTTTCAGGTTCTGAAGGACGTAATCCGATTGATGATTTTAATATAATCAATCAGGAGCTCGAAAAATTCAGTGAAGATCTCGCAAAATCTCCCCAAATTGTTGCAGCGAACAAAACAGATATGGCAACCCCTGAACAAATCATCGAGCTTAAAGAATATATTGAAGGTAAGGGGTATAAATTTTTTGAAATTTCAGCTGCAACTACCTACGGAACATCGGATCTGATTAAATTTATTTCACAGGAGCTTGATAAACTTCCTCCGATAAAAGAATATGAGCCTGAGGAAATTTCACAGGAAGAAATTCAGCTTAAAGAAGATTCAAAGAAGAAAATTACGGTAAGAAAAGAAGACGGCATATATTATGTTGAAGCTTATTGGCTTGAGCCTATTCTGCGTACAGTTGACCTTGATGATTATTCGTCATTACAGTATCTTCAGAGAGTACTTCAGACAAACGGAGTATTCAAAAAGCTTGAAGATATGGGAATTGATGAAGGTGAAACTGTTAATATTCTTGGATTTGAATTCGAGTATATTATTTAGAGGTGATTTTGACGGAAAAAATATTATCAGAAAGAGATGCTATGCAGTATAGTCCTCTTACGCTCGCGTTCCTTGGCGATAGTGTTTATGAACAGCTTGTAAGGGAACGTGAAGTTCTTAAGGCTAATACATCAGTATCTAATCTTCATAGTGCAACCACAAAAAAAGTATGTGCTGTTTTTCAATCAAAAGCATATGATCATATTCTTGCTTTGCTTGATGAACGTGAAACAGCCATATTGAAACGTGGGAGAAACGCTTCAGGTTGTTCAGCGCCTAAGCATACAAATATTATTGATTACAGGAAAGCAACAGCGGTGGAATGCCTCTTTGGATATTTACATCTGACTGGGCAGGAAGCCAGACTTGATGAACTGATAAATATTATTTTATTGATAAATGACAAGGAGGACTATTAAAATGTCAGGACATTCAAAATGGAGTACCATTAAAAGGAAAAAGGAAGCAACGGATGCTGCAAGAGCAAAGATTTTCACAAAAATCGGACGTGAAATAACTTTTTGTGTGAAGGAAGGCGGCGGAGATCCAAGCACGAATTCCAAGCTTCGCGATCTTATTTCAAAAGCAAAAGCCAATAATGTAC
Source organism: Bacillota bacterium (assembly GCA_023458875.1). Classification (GTDB taxonomy): domain Bacteria; phylum Bacillota; class Clostridia; order Oscillospirales; family Ruminococcaceae; genus HUN007. Next base: position 37,469 of record JAEWXO010000046.1, read on the forward strand.
CTAATGATAACATAGAAAGAGTCATCAAAAAAGCCAGTGGCGGAGATGATAAAAATGACTATGTTTCAATTGTATACGAGGGATATGGACCAAATGGTGTTGCAGTAATAGTTGAAACCCTTACTGATAACAAAAACAGAACAGCGGCAGATGTACGCCATTATTTTGACAAGTTCGGCGGAAATATGGGCGCAAGCGGATGCGTATCTTTTATGTTCAACAGTAAAGCGATTGTAATTACCGAAAACAAAGGATACGATGAAGATAAAGTAATGGAAGACTGTATGGAGTCTAACGCTGATGATTTCAGTATTGAAGATGAAACAGTAGAATTTATTGCAGCTCCTTCAGAACTTAAAACTGTAAAGGAAAGTCTGGAATCAAAAGGATATGTAATTTTATCTGCTGAAGTTGAACAGGTACCAGATAATTATGTATCCCTTACAGATGAAGAATCAATAAAAAAAATGGAATTACTTCTTGATCATCTTGAGGATAACGACGACGTTCAAAATGTATGGCATAACTGGGAAAATGAAGGATGATAATATTATGACCGGGTTTATTTGTCCTGTATGTAAAAAACCTCTAACAAAATCAGATAAATCAGAAAAGTGTGAAAATAATCACTTATATGATATCTCTAAAACAGGGTATACAAATTTATTAATGTCGCAAAAAACAAAGGACAAAAACCACGGTGATGATAAATTAATGGTAAAATCCAGAAGAGACTTTCTTGATAAAGGATATTATAATATATTGCTGAATAAATTATCAGAAACGGTAATACAGCATTGCCATGATAAATCTGTTATACTTGATGCAGGATGCGGAGAATGCTTTTATACCTCAAATATTTATGACACACTTTGCGCAGCAGGGATAAAAACAACAATGTTGGCCATTGACATTTCAAAAAATGCCCTCAGCCTTGCTAAAAATCGTAATCCTGAAATTAACCGTTCAGTTGCAAGTATTTTTGATATACCTGTTGCTGATTCTTCATGCGACATAATATTAAATATTTTTGCTCCGTTTTGTCAGTCCGAATTTCTTAGATTACTCAAAGTCGGAGGTATTCTTATTCAGGTTATTCCTCTTGAAAATCATCTATGGAGTTTAAAAAAAATCATATACGAAAAACCGTATAAAAATATTGTAGATGAATATAGCATAAATGGTTTTGAATTTATTAAAAATGAGGATATTAAAGGTAGTATTGAGATTGAATCAAATCAAGAAATAAAGAATCTATTCACAATGACCCCTTATTATTATAAAACAAGTCAAAATGACTTCAATAAATTAAACAGCATAAACTACCTGAAAACCGAAATCGAATTTGCTGTACTTGTTTATAGAAAAATATAACATTCGACACAATCTTTCTTTTTGCAAATTTTATTTACAAACAGGCCGACTGGAACCAGAACCGGTCTGTTTTTATAACTTGACAACCCAATATAAACCGTATATAATTAATAATAAAGAAAGTCGAATGAGGTGATCAAATGAATGAAGAAATAATCCAGATGCTTAATGAGATGCGTTCTGAAATTAACCAACAATTTGAAAAAATTGATGAACGATTTGAAAAAATTGATGAACGATTTGATAAGATTGATGAACGACTCCATAGTCTTGAGGAACGTTTAGAAATAGTAGAAGAAAATACAGAAATAACACGTTCAGCGACTAATAGTCTTGTAGAATGGGCAGAGGTAACAGGCGGATTCCCGATAAAGAAAGCTGAATAATTATATAATTCATATATATACGGTGTTTTAAACGATACCGTATTTTTTATCTTAAAAATCGCTTTCCTCATTTCGCAAAAGTGTGATTTTGCGAAATGAGGAAAGAGGACTATTTTACCCCTTCTTTATAATTTTTTTAAAGGCCTTCGCCTATATAGACAACACTTTATAGACAACACTTTCAGCCAATAGGTTGCAGTTATAAAAAAATGCGGTACATTTTACAGTACCGCATATTTAAAATATTTATTTCAATATCTGCTTATCTATAAAGTCAAGAAAAGCGTTGACCTGTAATTCTAAAAACAGATAGTTTTCTTTAAATACCAGTTTGCCATCGCTGTCAAGCTGCTGGATAGCATTTGGAATGGTGACACGTGGTACATTCATAACATTCATGTTTAAGAAACTTATGAGTGTTACAAGATGATCCTGAGACAGACCTGTGCCGGACATACCCGGGGTGATTCCACTTATAGCAGCAGGCTTTTCTGCAAGAACCTGGGGTTCTTTATCACTGATCGGACGGGATAGCCAGTCAATAAGATTTTTTAAAACTCCAGGGAAAAAATGATTGTATTCAGGTGTGAAGAACCATACTCCATCTGATGATTTTATTTCCTCACGAACGCGCTTTACAGCATCAGGTGCCGGAAATTCAATGTCCTGATTCATCAAAGGAATGTCATAATAATCGAGCAGATTGAAATCAGCCCGGTCACCAATAATATTTTTTACTTCTATAGCTAATTGCCGGTTATATGAATCTTTTTGTAAAGAACCAACAATTGCTGATATTTTTATATTTTTCAATTTAATTACTCCTCTCATATCTTTAATAAACGATATTTTCCTTTAAAAATGTGCCTTTTCTCAAGTCTTCAAAGGCTTTATTCAGTTCTTCATTAGTGTTCATTACTATAGGTCCCCCCCAGGCTATCGGTTCATCCAAACGTTTTGAACTTATGAACAGAATCTGTGCTTTTTCATCTGTGGCCTTGATTTCAACCGTGTCACCGTTGGTGAGCTTTGCAGCTGTTTTTTCTCTTACCAGCTCTCCCCCGATATAAGCGTCTCCTGAAAGGGTAAATATCATAACAGAGCAATCACTTTCTGTATTCATTATAAAAGATGATTTTGGGTTAAGATGTAAATCATAATAGTCAAGAGGAAGATAATTGCTCATATAATTTTTTCTTCCTTCGAACTCCCCTGCCAGCAATCTTAGCTTGCCCCAAGCAAAATCTATTTCTTCAATGTCTGAGTTTTTAATGCTGTGATAAGCAGGTGGAACCATCTTACTCTTTGCAGGCAGATTTAACCAGAGCTGTACACCGAGAAGACGCTCGGAAGCCGGTAATTTTTCTTCATGCATAATACCAGAGCCAGCTGTCATCCACTGTACTTCTCCGTTACCGATTGTGTCCTCATTACCCAGGCTATCCCTGTGAGTTATATGCCCATGATACACATAACTTATTGTCTCTATTCCTCTGTGAGGATGCATAGGAAATCCAGCTGTGTACTCATCAGGATTTGTACTGTCAAAGGAATCAAGCATTAAAATAGGATCATATTCCCGGACAGTCTGATCTCCCAACACTCTGACCAGACTAACTCCGGCACCATCCTTAGTTCTATAACCTCTTACCAGCTGACTGATTTTTCTTTCCAAATTCTTAACCTCCCTATTATAAAATTTATTATTCTCTTTAAAAAGCATTTATTCAAAAAGGTAGGCCGTCATTGACAATGATCCCATTTCGCAGGATTTATTGTAAACACTGATCTTATCATCTTCATATGACGCTCCAAGCGTATATAAAAGAGGATAAAAATGATCCGGGACTGGCACTGCTAGCCTTGAAATATTACCGAGTTCATTGAAGTTCAGGATATTTTCATGATTCTTACTCATAATATTTTTATAAATATATTCATCAAATTCATATGCCCAATCAAAACCCTTATTTGCCTTATTCCAATCAAGCAGTCTTAAGTTGTGGACAACATTTCCGGTTCCGAATATCAGAATACCCTGCTCTCTCAATGTTCTTAACTCTTTGCCTACTTTAAAATGTTCTTCCGGGGGCGCATCAGCATCTATACTTATCTGAAATACAGGAATATCTCTATCCGGATACATGTGAACCAGGACTGACCATGTTCCGTGGTCGATACCCCAGGAATTATCAAATTTTGTTTCCTTAGAAATCAAATTCTTAGAGATTTTTGCAAAATCGGGTGAACCAGCTGTTTTATACGTAACTTCATATAATTCCTTTGGAAAACCATACATATCGTATATAGTTCTTGGGACTTCCTCATTCATAATATGGGTACCTTTTGTAAACCAGTGAGCAGAAACGGATAATATAGCCTCTGGTTTGGGTATCGTTTCAGCTATATTTCTCCATGTGCCGGTATATTGGTTATCCTCAATGGCATTCATAGGTGATCCGTGTCCTACAAATAAAGCCGGCATCTTTGACATATGGAATAACACCTCCTTAAAGTATAACCATGAAATTGTTAAATGAATCAACGGCAATATCAATACGATTCTCATTCAATAATTTTAATTACTCCGGTAATGAAATTTCAACAAGTTCTATACCATTGCAGCAGCGGATTGTTGTATTCTCATATTGTGTAACATAATTGGCATGCATATGTGCGTGAAAAACATACTTAGGATTTTTCTGCTCTATGTATGTTGCTATTCCTGTCAAGCCACTATGCGCGTGTACAATAACAGGCTTCGGCCTTTTAACAGGGATCGGTTCGGTTGTTTCACTAATTCTGAATGATTTTTTTATAAAATTACGGAAAGAAAAAGATCGAATTTTTTTGGGTGTATCATCTACAAAATATTCTACGAAGCAGGGTTTATCATGGCAAAGTAATATATCGCATTTCGGTAATTCTTCAAGTTCACGCTCACTTTCAGCATTAGTATGGAGCAGAAAATAATCATCATTTTTATATTTAATCGCTCCCCCGTATCCCCCTAAATTAAATCCATTAAAATTTACAACATTTAAATGCAGGTCTGTAATTCCATGCCTTTCTAAAACAGGAGGATCATCATGATTACCAACAACTCCGAACATTGGTACATCTTTAAAAAAAGAATAACTCCGGATCGTTGAAAAATCATCAGGTGCAACATCTCCAAGTAAGAATATTACATCAGGCTTGCTTTGAATTACTTCTCTCATTTTCATTTGCCTTAAATTACCGTGCGTATCTGATATTACTGCAACCATCATATTATCATAACCCCCTTATAATTTTCTTTCTGCTTGTTGGAAAGCTTAATTTTAAAGCGTTTTTGTACTCTTTATTATGTGCTTCATCAAACAGAACCATGCACTATAAACATTGGGCCAAAGTGGACTGGTTTCTATTTGGCATATTGTAATTCCAACAAATACTTTCCATAAATATTTTATTTCTCTTTCCTGATTTTTAAGTAACAATAGAAATAATATATATCATATAATTTATTGTATCATATTTTTAAATTTTTTTCAATATTTCAACAAAAAAGACATCCTGAATTTGTTTGCAGGGTGTCTAATGTTATATATTATTTCTATTCCAAGTCTTAATTCTCTTATTTTCTTATATCAACTTATATCAATAAGAAAAATCAAATTGTGATTTGCATATTCTTAGTTCAGCAGCCATTCCTTTGAATCTTCCAGTCCATCAAGAAAAATCACTTCAAAACCATTTCCGCATAAATCCTTACTGATTTTTCTGACGCTGTATCTGTCAAGGCCGACAAAAGCTATCCTCATAAATCGCTTACCACTCTCAAGTACAGATTTTCTTAATGCAAATCTAATGTTATCTGTTACATTTGTCTCATCAAAAACAAAACATACATATGATGTGCAAGACGGTCTTGTAAACACAATCGTATCGGCGGCAAGTTTTCTAAGAACAAGTTCTTCATATTCGTATATTCCATCAAGATGTTCACACCATATTTCGCCACCGTTATATGGCAGGGAAAATGATTTCTTTTTATATCCTGCAAGTTATTCACCTTCAGATAAATCCATGATTTCACCCATTTCTTTAATTTCCGATTAAATTATTATATTTCTTTATGCTTACATTTCTGTAAATTATCAAGTTAATAAAAGACTCGCTCTGTCTGACAGTTTGACCATCACCATTGACATAATGATATTCTAAGTGATATAATTAAAACAAAAACTGGTTTTAATTATTCGATATTAATGGAACCAGTTCAAAATGGAGGAATACTGTATGAGAAAAATCAAAGCACTTCTGACAGCTTCTGTTATGGCTTTAACAACACTTTTTTCTTCGGCGTGGCATTCTTCAAGTCTTGAAGCCAAGTCAATCGATCAGGTCAACATCATGCCGATTGGTGACTCCATCACTTTTGGTCTGGGTGAAGACGGCGGCTACCGCAAATATCTGGATTATACATTAAAAACAAAAGGCATTGAATTTGATATGGTCGGACCTGAAGGAAATAATATCAGCAGCTTCAATTACAAAGGTCAGAGCTGTCAATATGACGGCAACCATGCAGGCTACAGCGGATTTACAATCAAGCAGCAGTACCCTGTTCCAAGCTGGGGAGAGAACGGACTCTTAGAAAAGCTGAAAAACAAAAATGCTGTCAAACAGGCACAGCCGGATATTGTTTTGCTCATTATCGGCACAAATGATATGACTGCAAACCGCAACCTTAATGACTGCGAAAAGGATTTGCATTCACTCATTGATTATTTACTCGGTGATATGCCGGAAGACGGCGTTGTTTTCATGGGTTCCATTCCGGAATTCACTGCATATGGCGGAAATGCACAGCGTGTCGGAAATTATAACAATACTGTGAAAAAGGTTGCTGAGTCTTACGGTAAAAATGCTCAGTTTGCAGATGTTCATGGCTGTCTTAATGGTATGGCAGATATGTCAAACGATAATCTTCATCCGAGCGGAGCAGGCTATGAAAAAATGGGTAAGTTCTGGTCAGAAGTCATTGAAGATTATTTATCCGAGCAAAATGATAACAACGATGACCCTGAAAATCCTGAGATACTGCGTTCAGATTTTGAAAACGGTCTTTCAGGATGGCAGGGACGTGGCAGTGTAAGCATATCAGCGACTACAGATGAAGCTTCAAATGGAATTACATCAGCTTTTGTAATAAATCGCACTGCAGCCTGGAACGGAATTTCATATCCACTCAGCAGTAAGCGATGCCCTGCAGGCACGCACATAAGCGTACAGGCAAAAATCATGCAAAAAACAGGTAGTCCTGTACGTTTCAAAATGACAATGCAGTATGACAATGATGGAAATGCTGTTTATGACACATTTGTCGAAACCGATGCAGCTTCAGGCAAATGGGTGACACTTTCTTCTGCTGATTATGTAATTAAAGAAGGTTCAAATCCTGTTCTGTATATTGAAACAGACACAGATCTTTGCGATTTTTATCTGGATGAAGTTATCGTTATGAAAACGGACGGAACAGTTTTACCTGAAAATGATCCAATAGGTGATTTAAACGGTGACGGTGAATTCAATGTTGCTGACCTTTTTCTTCTTCAGAAGTGGATGTTAGCTGACCCTGACGTGATACTTGATAACCTGAAAGCTGCTGATTTAAACGAAGACGGTATACTCAATCTTCTTGACCTTTGCATTATGAAAAGTATGCTGATAAATGCATAGTTCTGACTGAGCAATCCCCAAAGTCAAAAATTTAATCCCCCTGTTATCAGTTGCGTTGTACTGATAACAGGGGGTTTTTATGTATAAAAATTATTAATGAAAAATTATTCCACCGTTTTTCTCCTAAAACATTGACAATACTCCTAATTAGGAGTATAATATAGGAGAAAGATTAATATTAGGAGGAAATTTTTGTGAGAAAATTTGATTATTCAAAACTTGAAAGTTGCTTATGGGATAATGAAATAATAAACTTTCTGACACAGATACATGAACATAAAGGCCGACAAGAGTTGTTTTCACGTCAGAAGCCCATTGAATCGGAAAAACTTACAGAAGTTGCAAAGGTGCAATCGGTAGAGTCTTCCAACCGTATTGAGGGTATAATAACTACAAGCACTCGTATTGACCAGATTGTAAAAGAGAAAATAACACCGAAGAACCGGGATGAAAAAGAAATAGCCGGATATCGTGATGTTCTGAATACAATCCATGAAAGCCATAATTATATATCCATCACAGGAAATATAATTCTTCAGCTTCACCGTGACATGACAAAATACTCTGAATCCAGCTCAGGCGGCACATATAAGATTACACAGAACTATCTGAAGGAAACCAGACCAGACGGCACTGAGTTTATCCGTTTCACTCCTGTTCCGCCTTATGAAACCGCACCTTGCATCGAAGCAATATGTGAGAGTTACAGACTTGTCATTGAATCCCGAAAGGTTAATTCCCTTCTGCTTATTCCGGTATTTATTCACGATTTTCTATGTATCCACCCGTTTAATGACGGAAACGGCAGAATGAGCCGGCTTCTGACATTATTGCTTCTTTATCGGAACGGATATGAAGTCGGAAAGTATATAAGTATTGAAAAACATATAGAAAAAACAAAAGAGGTTTACTATGACGCTTTGGAAGAAGCATCACAAGGCTGGCATGAAGAAACTGATAATCCTAAACCTTTTATAAAATATATGCTGGGTGTTATTCTTGCCTGCTATCGTGAATTTGAGGAAAAAGTAAAAGCAATTGGTGAAGTGACCGTTGTTGAGATTATAAACGGAAAAGCTAAAGCATCAACTATAAAAAGCAAAGCCTACGATGTTGTAAAGACAGCAGTTAATTCAAAAATCGGAAAATTCACTAAGAAAGAAATCTCCAATATATGCCCGAGTATCAGCGAAAAATCAGTTGAAGCTTCTCTTAAAAAGCTCATTGACGAAAATTATATTGAACTTCATGGAGCAGGCAAAAACAGCTTTTATGCCAGAATTTCCTCCTGATTATTTAATATATTTGCTAAGCAAATCAGCAATCTCGGCTTTTTTAAGGACCTTTCCAGCAGCGGCTATTTTTTCGTTTACAACAAGAACAGGCATACTCATAGCACCGTACTCCATAATCCTCTGCATATCGGTAATGTATTCTACCTCTATGTTCAGCTTCATATCTGATACAGCAGCTTTTGCATTTTCAAGCAAGACATGACAGCTTTTGCATCCTGAACCAAGAACCTTTATACAGCATATTCCGTTAATCTGTTCACCACAGCAAGAAGCTGTTACCGTATTTTCTGCTTTTGTTTCGTTGCAATCACATCCGCAGCAGCACGGGCAATCCGCTTCTTCTTTCTTCTTTGAAAATAATGACATAGTCAAATCCTCCTGTTTTATATTTATTATTTCATTAGCTGAGCGGCAATCTTAGTTGCAGACTCAACAAGCTTAGGACAAATCTCAAGGTACAGCTTTGTTTCCTGAATATACTTTATTTCCTCCGGCTTTCCAAAATCATAGCCCAGTAAATCACGGCAGATACAAGAGCTGTTTTCAGCTTTGAATTTGTCATAAAACTTCATACTCAGTTCTCTCTCTTTTGTCCTGCCCTCATAGTCATCATCCTTCCCCTGTCCATATTTCAGACCTATAGCCATAAGCGCTCCCGTGACACAGCCACAAACCTCGCCTTCATTCATTCCTGCGCCAAAGCAGCCGCCTATTTTCAAAGCCAGTTCCTCTGGTATTCCGAGTTCCTCAGCAAATGCTCCGAATACGGCCTGTGAGCAATGGTAATGGCGCTCATTAAACAGTTCCGATGATTTTTCAATGTTGTTCATACTCAGTTCCTCCTAAATTATAAGTCCTTGTATTGCATTAAAAAAGTATCCTACAATAATAATTCCAAGCGTACAAAGTGCAACAAATATCATGAGAAGCTTTGGTTTGACAGCCTTTCTCAGCATTATAACCGACGGAAGCGACAGTGTTGTAACCCCCATCATAAATGAAAGAACTACTCCAAGCAACGCACCTTTTGAAAGCAGGGCCTCAGCTATTGGTATCGTACCAAAAATATCTGCATACATCGGAATACCTGCAATGGTAGCTATTATTACACCAAACGGATTGTTGTCACCGAGCAAATTCACGATAAAATCTTCAGGTATCCAGTTGTGTATTATTGCACCGATACCTACTCCGATGAGAACATACGGAAAAACTTTTTTTGCTGTAGATAAAACCTGTTCCCATGAATATTTTATACGGTCTTTGAAATTAAGCACATCCTGTGGAATATCGATACTTTTTCCGTTGCGGATAAACTCCTCAACCTGATTTTCAAGTTTAAGCTTTTCTATCAGCGTTCCGCACGTAACCGCTACTATCAACCCGACAATGACATAGATAACAGCAACCTTCCATCCGAAAATACTCATAAGCAGAACAAGTGAGCCGAGGTCAACCATCGGTGATGAAATAAGGAATGAAAAAGTAACTCCAAGCGGAAGTCCCGCACTTGTAAATCCTATAAACAGAGGAATAGATGAACAGGAGCAAAACGGCGTGACTGTTCCTAACAATGCAGCAATGCAGTTTGCGCCGATACCGTGAAATCTTCCGAGTATTTTCTTTGTTCGTTCTGGCGGGAAATAACTCTGGATATACGAGATAATCAGTATCAGAGTACTAAGCAAAAGCATTATTTTTATTATGTCAAAGATAAAAAACTGAATGCTGCCGCCGATACGCTCCGATGTATCCAGACCACATCGATTAAGTAAAATACTGATAAGTCCATAAAGCCATTTCATTCCAAGAAGTTGATTCTGAATGAAATCCCATATCATCTGCATTCACACCCTCCATCCGTCTTACAACAGGAAAGGCTTTCTACATATTCTTTAAATTCGGTCAATGTTTTACAATTAAGCGAGTAGTAACTCCATTTTCCTTCTTTTCGGACGTTAACAAGACCACAGTCACATAATGTCTTCATATGATGGGAAAGAGTAGGTTGTGTAATCTCAAAGCGTTCAAGAAGCTTGCAGGCGCATTTTTCACCACCAGACAGCATTTCGATTATTTGCAGACGGTTATTGTCACCGATTGCTTTGAATATAAGCGCAATATCCATTGTATCCATATAATTCACCTCACATTGATATTTATCTATATGTAAAGTATATCATATACATAGACATCTGTCAATATGTTTTTTTTATTTATCAAGTCTGATCTCTCAGGTTTTCAGGACTTATTCGTCCTCCGTATCTCATTCACAATAAACTCACCTTCATTTTTGATAGTGAATGTTCGTTTTGTTTTCCATCTTTTTATATGCTTATTAGTTTTTCTTTCATCAAGCAAAGGTCAACTACGTTAATAACTCCGTCTTCGCATAAATCAGCAGCTTTCCAATTGGATAGTGTTACATCAGTAACCGCCAGAAGCCATTTTTGCAACATTACAACGTCTGCAACATTAAATTTACCGTCTGCGTTTACATCACCGTATAACGTGTCGTTTACTACAAGCTTTAATTTATTATTCGATAAAGTATTCTTGTTATCAAACTTTACTGTCGGATCTTTACCCTTGACAAGCGGGTTGTCACCTTCATACATTGCAAGACAGATTGTTGCATTGTCGCTGATTGTGCCGTCATATTCAAACATAAATACCTTTTCATCTTCATCGTGGAAAGTACCTTTTTCTATTTTAATCGGCTCACCAAAAGATTCAAGTATATTTCCGTTTGAATCGGTTATTTCTGCACAAAGATTGATATTGAAAAATGCAGATGCAAGCCCCGTATTTTTTATTGTAACTTTGAGCTTGCTGCCGTTTCTTTTTGCAGATATCACAGTAAAATTGTAACCCAATCGGTTAGCCATTTCATCTATAACATCCTTCTGCTCATTATAAAACTTATAACTGGCAGCGCCATCCTGATCAAGTGCAAATATGGACAAATGTGCAATCTCAATGCATTCACGAAAATGCTCCGGTGTCCATTTCAGATAAGTGACGTTATCCTGTTTCAGCATGTTCTCATAAGTGTTGTGATTATCTGCCATTGTAGGAAGATTAGCCTTATAAGCCGGTCTTAAATCCCATTCAGCATTAGGAGCCATAATCAAACCATTATTACGTTTTGTAATTCCAAGTGAAAGTGCATAATCATATACTTCTCCCTTTGCATCTGATAAAACGCAGCACATTGTTTTCCTGAATATAGATGCAATATAATCGAGCATATCCTTCTGTATTTCCACTGAAGACATATCGTTGCCAATAAATTCGGATGTATGCCACTCGCCCATGTTACCGAACGCGCGGATTCCAATATATTCCACACGTGGATCACCGTCGTATCTGTCTGCCAAAGCTTTGGCAAAGTCCTTGTAAGCCTGAATATATGTCTTATCTGACCAGTCAGGCACTTTTATCTTAACAGATGGGTCTCCGTATTTATATGTCGCAATATTTTGTTTTGCTCCTTTATCATAAACCCACTGTGGAACAAAGTCATGTTCTTTTCCGTAATTATCATCTGAACCCGTACTGGTAGTATACGGAATTATTCGCATTCCATATGTCATTCCACTTTGTTCACAGGCTTTTAGCATATCATCTATTGCTTTCCAGTTATATTCGCCTTCTTTTGGATTGAGATCTTTCCAGAACAGAACTCCGCTGCAGATCGTTACCACGTCCCATGAGTGGTTATTCATAGAGCCATCTATTCCATAAGGATGTTTCGTTTTATACAGCATGTCAGGATTATATACTGTCATAACATATCCCTTATGAGGATTGGCAACAGGACCGCCTGAGACTTCCGTCTGGTAGTATACTGTCTAAGGAGTATCAAAATCTTTATAAGGATCTTTATCGCCTGTTTCAGTCGGTTCTTCAGTAGAGAAAAGCTGTTCACTCATTATCTGTGCCAGCTTATTTGCACCAAGTGCATTCGGATGAAGATCATTGTAGTAGTATTCTTTTGCTACTATTTTGGTTTTCTCCAGGCAAAATTCAAGCCATGGCTGAAACAAATCAACGATGCCTACATTTTCTGACGCTGCTATTGCATCCATTTCATCACTGAACCACTTTTTTTTGAGAAGCGGATATTTTCCGCAGTCATTTATCTCCCCCTGTTGCTTTACAAGGTAGACCGTCATTCCCTTTGCCTTTGCACGACGAACCATTTCGGTCATATATGTAACATATTCGGTTGAATCAATCGCATCCGGATGTTTTTTATACTCTTTCGTATAATCATTTATTCCTACTGCTAAAAGCAGGATATCATCCGTTTTACCATAATACTCTGCCGTCCCGAAAAAGGATCTGTGTAAATCATATGATGTGATACCGCTTGCGGATATGTTTCGTATATCATACTGATTCATATCAACATAATTGCATAAATACTGTCCCCATCCTCGCGCTGCATCATCCGATACATTGTAGTAGCTTGCAACTGTTGAATCACCGCCAATCCAGATTGTCGGTTTTGTAGTCGTTCCTGTCGATGTCTGCTCAATTTCTATCGCACTTATCGAAAACTCAGTTCCTACACCGGAACCTGCATATATATTAAGCTGACCATCTATTACAGGTATCGTGAAGGAATCGACCGCATTGCTGCCTGTCAAAAAGAAAAGCTGTGATAATCCTTCTGCTCTGATTGTAGCTGACTGGACATCACCTGTCGTAACCGTTATCTTATAAACTCCTGCCGGCAAATCAACATTAAATAAATGATTCGGAACATTAGGGTTAAATCGAACAGCATCTGATAATGCCCCTGTCCCGCTCGCCAAAACATCATCTACTGCACTCGTATTCGCAAAGCCATATCCCTTTGAAGAATTGTAGCCGTCTTTTGCCGATACTCCTATGTATCCCTCTTCTGTTCCTGCTCCGCCTAAATCAAATTTCACTGTTCCGTAAGCACCCAAAGCACTGACTTCTACATTCTCCACTTCTGTTTTCAAAGATATAGAAATCATTGTCACAGCAATGGCAAGCGTAGTTGCTAAAAGTCGTTTCATATTAAGCAATGCCTTCATAAAAATACACCTCTCACTAATCTGGGCAGTGACCCAAACCACCCGTTTTTTTATTTCTTCTAAAATTTTTCGGAGATTTGTAAATAAAAAGAACCATCACCCCCTGTAATCCGGTATCTTGTCAATCACAAAACCAACATAATTCCCATGCTCCCCAAGCTTTCTCTTCTGTTTCAAGCACTCGTTTGTGCGATTCAGGAACGCGATAATGAAGCAAGCAATATATATTAATATTATACCAAATTCCTGGTTCTGTTACAATAGTGACAGTATTTGTAATTTCGCTGTTGTTTTGTCCGGAAGCTTTATTACTGAGGCTAATATTGTATTTTTGCGTATAGCCTGTATTACAAACATCTCCTTCAGCAATCACTTCGCCATCAATAGTAAACTGAGGCTTCATTTTAACGAGGTAAGCTAGCGTAGAGAAAATATTTCCATATTCTGAGATAACATCACTGTCAGACGATGTAGCCGGAACATAAGCTAAAGTAAGCCTTTTGCCATAAACATCAGGCGCATAAATCGTTTTGTTGATATAATCATCGCCGTAGATATTGTTTCCCGAAGCCGAATTACCAAACAGCTCAAAGTTGATAGTATCTGTATAATCAACAGGAATATCATCATATCTATCCACATCGGAAACCGTATTATAAGGCAGTGAAAGTGGTAAATATCCCAAATCTTCATAGAATATCTCTTTGCCACCGAAGACTTGAGCTACAGAATCATAACCATTAATATTCCCATTCTAACACCTCGTCAATTCCCAATTTAGTGTTCCGGCTTATACCAGATATCTATCTCGTTTGAAGTTGGAGCCTCAAACATCGATGTAAGCTTGTTTAATAAACCATCATCAACAAAAAAATCTGAACCGCCTTTTCCTTCCTCGATTCTTTTGTTTCGTTCAATAATATTACGATTCCACATTTCTTCAGAAACATCAATATAATGCCATTTGTAGCTAATATCATTAGATATTAAGTATTCAGTGATTTCAGACCTATTTTCTATTGTCCAAAATCCCCAGTCTAATATAACGTTTGCTCCTGCTTTACAAATTTCAACAGTCTTCTTCTTAAGATAATTATTAACTCTCGCTGCAAATACATTATAAAATTCGCCCTGTTCATTGTTTATCATGTCATACGTTGCTTCATCTGTCGATAAAACAACTGCGTTATGTTTCTCTTTAAGTGATTTGGCATAATATGATTTACCGCTACATATCTTGCCACATATTAAATATATTTTGCTCATATATATCTACCTCGTTAGCTCGGGAAATTGGAATTTATACACCAAATGCCTTGATGTACTCACTCCATCCACCTAATAGCAATATACAACCGCATGATAATGCTACGAAAATTATAAAATACACAAACAGTAGACATTTATTCTTCTTTACTAGCCTTTTTAATATATATACATTCGATGGGATTGCAAGTAAAAGCCATATTATCAATGCAATAACTCCAAACATTATGGAAACGCCTTTTTCTGTCCCTAAGTCATAATCGTAACCTTTGGAATGTCCCGTAATGTCCATATATATCATCCCTAAACATATAGGAAAGGAAAATGCTATTATTGATGACCACAGTGCATTTATACCAAATAATATTTTTTCTTTCATTATAACTCCTTAGCTCGAGAAATCAGAATTTATTTGTTGACTTAAAGAAAATTTTTTATCGATAGACTTTGCCTGAATGCTGCAGTAAGTATGCCTGCACACGTGAGGAGTAATTGTGGGAAGCTTCTTCCTGTAAATCTCATTGTACCTGTTCAGCATATGCTTAAATCTGTGCTCCCAGTGCATTGCCACAAGCGGCATGCCGTTTCGTTTTGCAGGAATTGAACGACTTATCCACCGGTGATTGAGTTCTGAGCGCTGTAGAAAATATAACAGCCCCGCAGGTTAAACCCGCCAGCATTTTTCCTGAAATTTACCCTGCAGTGCAATAAATATCAGTAAATTTACACTCTGATACTGACCGTGAACTTTCTGTCAGAATGTACTACAGTCATTCTGAACCTGTGAATATTCGCAATGTTCTTTGCTATCGCCAGTCCAAGTCCGCTCCCGTTTCTTCCTGAACGCTCACTGTTTCCTCTTACAAAAGGCTCGGTGAGTTTCTTTACACTAACATCTGTTCTGCCACTGAAATCATTTGAAACACATATACTCCTGCTGCTCAGCATGATGCTCACAGAACCGTTTTCATCAGAATATTTTACTGAATTGGAAATCAGGTTCTCCAGCAGCTGGCTCATCATTCTTCGGTCGGCCCTGACACAGCATTCTCCGTCCGTCGAAAAAGTCAGATTCTTTTCAGATGCTGATAATTTATACTTTGGCAAAAGCTCTGATATTATTCCTGAGATACTTACATTTTCAAAAGCAGGTAAAACCGAACCTTTTTCCGATCTTGTGAGCTCAAGCGCATCATCAATGAGTTTTCTGGTATACTCAGCATTTTCTATAATAGTATTTTCGTAGTACTCACGCTTTTCAGGTTCGACATTTTCCTTTAGATTCTCGGCACATCCTGAAATTATTGTCAGAGGAGTCTTAAGGTCATGTGACAGACTGTTTATTATGCCTCTTCTGTAGTCGTCCTGAATATTCCGTATATTTTCCTTTGATGCAAAATACACTGATGCTCCGGATGCTGCCATAATGATTAGAATACCGGCTGCTGTCAGAATACCTGAAAAGTACACGAAATAATTTACTCTTATTCCTGAAACAAGTATAGCACTTTTTCCGCCTGCAGTGACGTCTATATATGTATACATTCTTACAGAAGGAAATGTTTTTCTACTGTACTGTGCTGATAAATCTGAAATATTGTGATCCATGATTTCCTTGTAATTATCACGTAGAAAAGATGTCAGGCTACTGTCGTCATGCATTCCGCTTACAGCAATTATGTTATCTTTATCTACGCGTGACACCAGCACAGCTGATTTTTCAAGTCCCTTTCTTCCTTTGTCAAAGTCATTCGGGAACCACTTATTAAGTGTATCCGATATCTTCTCATCAGATACACCGGAAGGAAGAGCTTCAAGATAGTCCGTCACAAGAACTGTATCTCTCATAAAATGCTCCGTAATCACCGGTCCTTTAAAATATGCTGTTATCGTAAAAAAAGCAGACCAGAGCACTGCTCCGGCAATAAGTGTCTTAATCAGTTTTACTGCAAATATCTTCCCAAAACTCTTTTTTTTATATCTGTTATTTCCTTTCATATTTTTTCACCTCATTCTGTTATCCTGTATCCCTTTCCTATGACCGTTTTTATCCGCTTACCGGCCGAACCCAGAGCTTTCCTCAGTTTTCTTATATGATTGTCCACGACTCTGTCTCTTCCGAAATAATCTCTGCCCCATATAACATCAAGAATAGTATCACGATCTATCACCTGACCTTTGTTAACTATAAGATATCTGAGTATCTCATATTCCTTAAGAGGAAGTTCAGTACTTCTGCCGGATACAGTTACCTGATGTGAAGCTGTGTCTATAACTATTTCATCGCAAATGATTTCATGGTTTATAACATTTCCGGATGCTCTTTTCAGCAGAGCAAGGCCTTTTGCATAAAGCTCCGCAAGTGAAAACGGCTTGGTAACATAGTCATCACATCCGATGTCATAGCCGAAAAGTATATCCTCCTCGCGGTTTCGGGCCGTAATAAAGATAACAGGAATAATGCTGTCATTTCTCAGAGCTCTGCAGACAGAAAATCCGTCTATGTCCGGAAGCATTACATCCAGAAGAACCAGATCGAAGCTATTATTATTAATCTTTTCAATAGCTGCACTTCCGCTGACGGCAGAATCCAAAACAATCTTTCCGCCGCTCTTGGATCTGAAATAATCCTCTGTCATCTCTCTTATAACAGGATCGTCTTCAACTATAAGTACTCTGTAATTCATTTTTTCACCTCCACAAATATAATAACAGAACAATGTGTCTTCCATATCTCCTTTTAATCACATTTTTTTCACGAAACAATTCAAAAAATCAACGGAACCGTTTTTAGTACCGCTGAATATTAAAACTTACTTAAAAACAATATAATTTTATCATATTTTCAATCCTGTTTCAAGAAACGAGTTTCAGTCCTGGTATTTTTCTTGTATCAGAATCAATAGCATTTCTGTTTACTGCGGCATAAACTATATCTGAATACGCTGTTTCTGCTGTGATGTTAAGCGTGGGATAAATAATTCTCCGTTCCAGTAAACACATTAGAAAGCGACCACCCACAATCAGGTAGTCGACGTCTTCTGCATCAGTTTCTATTTTAACGGACTCGATAAGTCCGAAATGTTCCTTGTCATCGTCCCTTCCGACTATTCTGCCTGTCTGGAAGATTTTAATATTTCTCGGAGAAGCTGCGATATACACTTCAAAGCAGCCGCACTGGTAATATTCCACGTCCCAGAGAAGACTTGAAAAAGAATCACATACAGCCTCAAGTGTAATGGTCAGGCCGCTGTCCTCCGGCAGCATATTGTAAACTTCAATTTGCATTTCTCACACTCCTAAGTACGTATTTCTGTGGATTAGCCTTACTTTCAGATTCTGAAGGCCACTTGAGGCACGAAGGTAAAACTTGTTTTCACCGGCTCGGAGAATTAACCATGTGGAGCCCGAAACAAGGCGGTTGATAATATTTGTCGTCACACCTTCACGCTCAAGGGTTTGAAAAAGAGTGGTTATCTCAATAAGAACGCTGATGTTTATTCACTGAACAGAAGCAAGCTCCCTGAAATGGTGAGGCGTACAATCACTTTCTGACATAAAGGGGTATCACAATGGCTGCTAAGGAAATGGAAAAGCAAAAGAAAAGAAGCTCATCAGTATGCGGTGTTTTTAAAAACACCGCATACGCAGTAATGAGCAACTATCATCTGATGTCAACAGCGATCTCGCTGAAAGCAACGGGACTTCTCAGTAAAGTTCTGAATTTGCCCGATAAATGGGATTACTCTGTCAAGGGGCTTGCTTCTATCTGTAAAGAAAAGGAGACCACTGGACGAACTGAAAGACGTCGGCTATCTGTGCGTGACTAAGCTGTTCCCTAATCAGACAGAAAACAAGAAGATCGGTTACAGATATCATTTCTTTGAATACTCCGAAAAGGATAAAACAGTACATATCAAGCCAACCGACTTCATAACAATCGAAAAAGCCTGCGTCAGCAACGGCTCAAAAGTGTGCCGTGTTACTAAAAACGCTAACTATACTGTCATGAGCAGTTTCTTTCTCCGTTCCAAAAACCTGAGCCTTAAAGCTATCGGTCTGCTTTGCAAGGTGCTTTCCCTTCCCGACAACTGGGATTACTCCATTGACGGGCTGACAGCTATATGCAAGGACGGCAGAACAGTTATAAAGTCTGCTCTGAAGGAACTTGAAACATGGGGCTATCTCAAAAAGACACGTTTAAAGCCCAATGAGACTGAAAGCGGTCGCTTTGAGTATTTTTACGATTTCTATGAAATTTCGGATAAAGATGTTCCGCAGGAAGAAACCTCTGCACTTTCAACAGGAGATGCCAAAAAGACAAAGGCAGTCTTCAAAAAATATGCCCGTCAAGGGGTATGTTTACAAGAGGCAGAAATTCAAGAGGAAGAAAAGCAAGGGGTAGAAAATCTGTCGATAGAAAATCGCCAGCAATATAATACTAAAGACAAAATACAAAAAAATCAAATATGTTCTGATGAAGTATCTATCAATCAATCCTTCTCCTGCGCTGAAAATGCTGTTGAGAATGTTGAAAACACGATGTACAGCCAATCTGAGGACTGGATTGATGGATTGATGGCTGACAAAGCAAAAGCAGAAGCTCAGGTCAAAAAGAACATAGACTATGACGAATTTGCTGAATGGATCAGGCTGTTCGGCAAAGAAAACATGAGCGTAGCGGAGCTTAACAAGATCGTGAGAATTATCGTCAAGGGTATCTGCTCCAAACTTCCACGTCAGACTATCTGCGAAGAAGAATACACCCGTAAGGAAATCGCTACTGTCATGCTTGAAGTTGACAGAGAGTGTATCGAAAAAGCACTGGAGATCACTCGCCAGAACTTCGATGTCAGATTCAGAGACAGTTATTTCTTCTCGGTGCTTTTCAATCAGGCGTACAGCAAGGAATTCACAAGAAACGATGAAGCAAGGGCAATTGATTATGATATAAAAACTACATTCGGCGGTATTTGACCGTCCCGAAGGAGGTGGTGTCTATGGCTGCATCTGAAACAGCGGTCAATACCGCTTGAAGGGCTGCCGATGAGCTGTTTTACAGCTTTCACGGCGAATTTGAAGCTATTGTCATGGATATGCTCGGTGACAGGATAGACAAAAAAACACTTGACACCGTATTTTCTTTTTTTGACGAGCTTCAGGAAGAATACCACAACAAGCTCCATGAGCTTTACAGAGAGAGGTGAGAACAATGGCTCAGACAATTATCACGCAGAACCGCACGATTATCAACTTTGAGAAGCTCCTCGCTGTCTTTGTTGATCCCGATTACGATGACAACGAGAACCTTTTCGGGTTTAGTCTTGTCGGAGTAACGGATATGGACGAGAAGAAGGACTCCATTCTGCTCGGCAGCTATCCTGATGAGGAGTCTGCTATGAAGGCTAAGGACGATCTTATCAGTTGGCTTGAAACAAGAGCATTTGACTCCTACAAGGTCCAGTCAGCAGATGAAGGCGGTGATAACTGATGCCTTCTGACTTTGAAAGCGGTACAAAGAAAACCATTGACCTGTCTATGAAAGCTGAGAAGATCACAGCAGATGTTCTCAAATCGGCAATGCAGGAGTTTTTGTCGGGCAAGGCTGAGAAAAAGGGACGAATGACCTACAAGCAGTTGCAGGCAAAGTCTCCGTCGAAGCTCGACAGCATTGAGGTAAATGACAGTAATATCGGTGATTTTCTGAATACCGCAAGGAAGTATGACATTGACTTCGCCCTGAAAAGAGATAAAAGCACTTCTCCGCCTACCTATCATGTTTTCTTTTCCGCTGCTAAAACAGAGGATTTCAAGAGAGCATTTACCGAGTATGCGGATAAGAGCCGGGGCAAAAATCAACAGCGTGGCGAGATAACACGGGAAATGATGAAGAAAGAAGCGTCCCGTGTAACAAGTCAGCCTCGCCGTAAACACAAACAGAGAGAGAAAACAAGGGAGAACAGACGTTGATCTATGACTATTTCAAGTCCGCACCCGTTCCACGGGCAAGGGGCGATGATATTATTACGGCAGTTTTTGATGCCGATACTGTGAGAAAGGATAAGACTGCGTATTGCAGCTTGACACCAGAAAGCTCAAAAAGCTGATAATCAAGGCTGTTCCCTATATAGCTTTCTCTTATGTGGGCAACCTTATCGGCTTTGCGTACCGTACCGCTGAGGGAAACGGCTTTCATGAGAAAGTCCTGCCCTTTATGAGCAATCTCGGTGTGGTGTTTTCACGCATCTTCCCCAGTTTACACCCGTTTGATCTTCTTTTCGGCTTGGTTCTTGCAGGTGTAATGAGACTTGTTCTCTATGTAAAGAGAAAACACCTATCTTTCTGAAAATGAGAAAGAAAAGTGGCAGGCTATAAAAGCAGAACGCTCGGCAGAAGAAAAAAGCGAACCGTATAAGGTTGAGATAGGTGACCGATTTCGCCACAAGGCTACTGGCGTGGTTTCGGAAGTTATTTCGCTGACAGGTGCATTACCGTATTATGAAGACGAATGCACGGTAAAAAGATTAAGCGGTGCTTTTGAGATCACGGAAAACCTCAGCAATGATTATCTGCTTAAAAGCGGTCTGTATGAATACATCGGAAAGGCTGAACCCGAAAAGGAACAGCCTGCACCTGAAAAGCCTGATATAAGGTGTCAAGCAAAACAAAGACAGAGTCAGGTGAAATAAAGACATCTGATACTCTGCCTGTTGTAAAGAACCTCTCTCAGCTCCGAAAGACTATCAAGCCGGGTATGATGTTTGAGATAACCGATCATCTCCGTCCCGAATGCGTCGGAGAACGCCGTATTGTCACGGGTGTCAACTCCGTTGATTTCACCTCCAGAACGCTTGATGAAAACGATGAACCTACGGGCAAAGACCGTCACATGGATTTCGATAAGGCGAAGAACTGGACGTTTGACGGAAGTGAGATGATTGCAAGGCTCGATAACGGTGATATGCTTATGAGCTTTCACTTCATTGACAGACTGAATCGTGAACAGCCCGAAGCCGAAGTTCAGGCTGATATTGCAGTCTCAACAACGAATACTGCTCCTGTGGAAAAAGCCCCTGCGGTCGAAACTGACAAGGGTGATAATTTCGCTATTACTGATGATAATCTCGGTGACGGCGGTGCAAAGACAAAGTTCAGAGCCAATGTCGAAGCTATAAGAACTCTGAAAACTGTTGAAGCTGAAAAGCGTCCTGCAACGGCTGATGAAAAAGAGATCATGTCAAAATATGTTGGCTGGGGTGCTTTATCTAAGGCTTTTGACAAGAATGATGAAAAGTGGGCCGCTGAATATAAGGAGCTTTCCGAGCTGCTTACTCCCGAAGAATACCGTCAGGCAAGAGCTTCGGTCAACGATGCTTTCTACACCTCTCCTACGGTTATTGACGGCATTTATGAAGCTCTCGGCAAATTCGGCTTTGATGGTGGTAATGTTCTTGAGCCTGCAATGGGTATCGGAAACTTTTTCGGACGTATGCCCGAAGATATGCAAAAGCACTCTCAGCTCTACGGTGTTGAGATCGACAGCCTTTCGGGACGTATCGCTCAGGCTCTCTATCCCGATGCAGAAGTATCTATCAGGTGCTTTGAACAGAACACCTATCAGAACGGCTGTTTTGATGTAGCCGTCGGCAATGTTCCGTTCGGTGAGCTTGGCTTTGTGGACTCAGTACACGGTACTACAAAACTGCACGACTATTTCTTTGCCGAGACTCTTGATAAGGTCAAGGACGGCGGTATTGTCGCTTTTGTTACTTCGGCAGGAACACTTGACAAGCGCGATGAAGCCACAAGGCAGATGTTAGCGGATAAGGCTGATTTCATCGGTGCTATCCGTCTGCCGGGCGGAAAGAACGGTGCTTTCAAGGATAATGCAGGCACGGAAGTCACTACGGATATTATCTTCCTGCAAAAACATGAGGGCAAGTCCGTTTCTGAAATGCTCGATACTCCCGATTGGATACATATCGGTGAAACTTCCGACGGTCTGCCTATCAACAAGTATTTTGAACAGCACCCCGATATGGTACTTTGTACTGTTATCGAGGGAAACAAACTATACGGCAGCGGTACTATGGTTGTCGCTGAGGACGGCTTTGACCTGAAAACAGCACTTCATGAAGCTGTCGGAAAGCTGTCTGCGGAGATCAGCCACGATAAGGGGCGTGATGTGTATGCAAAGACAGCCCAGGGCGAACAGGTACAGATACCGTCAAATCTGCGTAATTACAGCTTTTTTATTTCAGACGATCAGATTTTCTTCAAGAAAAACAATACCGCCTGCGAGTTCCGTTTCGATAAGACAACGGCACAGCACAAGCGTTTCAAGGCGTTTATTGAACTTCGTGACCTGACAAGAGAGCTGATAGAAGCTCAGGAGCTTGACAAGCCTGACAGCGTTATCAAGGATTTACAGGCAAAGCTGAATGAGGTCTATGACGATTTTTACAAGAAATACGGGCTTATACACTCTCAGACGAACAAGCGTTACTTCTCGGAAGATGTGTCATATAACCTTGTGGCAGGCTTGGAAAAGAGTTATGATAAGACTGAGCTGAAAGAAAAATCGGATATATTTACGAAGCGTACCATTATGCCGCCGAAGGCTGTCGATCACGTTGAGACGGCTATCGAAGCTCTTACGCTCTCTGTTGCTGAAAAAGCAAGAGTGGACTTTGAGTACATGAGCCGTCTGACAGGTCTTTCTGAGGACGAGCTGAAGCACGACCTTACGGGTGAGATATTCAAAGTTCCCCATACCGAGAACGTCTATCAGACTGCTTCGGAGTACCTTTCGGGCGATATTCGTAAGAAACTCCGTGAAGCTGAGGAAGTCGCTGAGTATGATGCTGATTTCAATATCAATGTATCTGCTCTTAAAAAAGCAATGCCTGAACCATTAAAAGCCGGAGATATTGATATAAAGATAGGTGCGTTATATTATCGAAAACACATTCCTATAAAACAAAAAAATGCATATATCCCCCTGCAAATTTAAAACCTTCAAATGGAAAAAGTCCAGTTGAAGGTTTTAATAATTTGAATTAATTTCTTATACAGTGAAACGTGGAGAAGCTGTAAAGTGAATAACAATTCCACAAACTCACATTATACTAGTTTAGACATATATTAAGATATCCAAGAAATACTTGTCATAGCTAAGCATTTTAAGCTTTATTGCCAACTTGCTTCTTTTGATTTCCGGAAGGAACAATAACTATCTCTCTTGATTTCTGTAAAGCAATTTTTGCAGCAACAGGACCGATTATAGAATAGATAAATGTTGAGCAGAGGATTACCACTCGAATTTGTTCTGCATAATCTGGTACAATATTACCTGCCACCACTATCAATCCAAGAGCAACTCCTGCCTGAGGCATCAATGTTGGTCCTAGATATTTGCAGATTTTATCTTCTTGTTTTGTGAGTTTGCCGCCCAGCCATGCACCGCCAATTTTGCCTACAATTCTTACAATTACATAAACAAGCCCGATAACACCAATTCCAGCAAGCGCAGAAATCTTAAAGCCTGCGCCTGAAATTACAAAAAATATCATAAATATAGGCGGCGTAAATGATTCGTTAACCTTGACAGTTTTTTCTATATTAGAATGAATATTAACAAGAACGCCTCCTAATGCCATACATGCAAGCAAAGGGGAACCATGTAAGAGTTCAGCTAACCAATATGTAAGAAGTATAAATCCTGTTGTTATGCATAATACATTTGATGGTTTTTTAAACCAGCGAAAGATTATTTTCATAAATATACTAAGCATTCCGCCAATTAAAAATGATATTACAATTTCAAGAATAGGATTTACTATTGATAATAAAATATTTACATCCTCTTGCGAGTTCATCATCTTTACAATTGTAGCGGCAAATCCAAAGCCTATGAGTGCAACTGCATCATCAATGGCGACAACGCTCATAAGCATTGATGTCAGCGAGCCTTTGGCCCGATACTGATTTATTACCATAATTGTCTGAGCAGGGGCAGTGGCTGCCGCAATTGCTCCCAAAAGAATGGATAATCTTGTATCAAATCCACAAGCAATCAATGCGCCAGTGACTAAAATTACAGCACCTAAGGATTCACAAATTGCAATTAACACTGGTGCAGCACCTACTTTTTTGAAGTAGGCAAGGTTAAATTCACTTCCGATTGAAAAGGCTATAAAACCAAGTGCAGCATCTGAAATGACAGAAAAGCCGTTAACCATTGATGCAGGAATCAGATTTAAGAATGACGGACCCAAAATCAATCCTGCAATAAGATACCCAGTAACGTTAGGGAGCCTGACAAACTTCGCCAGTCTCCCAAATAATATTCCAGAGAGAAGAATAAGTGCTGTTTCAAAAATTATCTTAATATCCAATTATCCTATCCCCTTTGTGAAATCCACAGGTACGCTGAAAATTACTCCAGTATTTTTCTGAGAAAGGTCGCCTGTGACAGATTCAATTGCCTTTACAGCAATTTCGAGTTGAGTATCATTAATTACGGTAAAAATTAAATTATTTTTCTCTCTTTCAGGGTTAAGAAATGATCTTAATGAACTTAAAAAAGAAATTTCGTTATCATCATGATTATTACTAAGAATTCTTGCCATGCCCATGCTATCAATAACTGTCGCTCCTTTAATTCCGTTTGTTGCCAATTCAGTTAAAACATCATCAAGCTTTTCCGTTTCATTCAAAACAAAAAAAAGTAGTTTCATACGCATTTCCCCTTTGATATCATTTATGTTATTATAGCATGCTTTATTGTTTTTTTCTACTATTTATACTGAAATGTTTTTATACCAGACATTCATGCTTTCAATTTGACCTGCAATATCTGTATTATTTATTAGTGTTCCTGCATATATATATCCTTTTCTAGCAAAGGTTATATTCATTCCTGCTGACTTTGCTCTTGCAATTGTAAATGCAGTTTTTATATCTAGTTTATTAAAGTTTTTTTCCATTTCTTCAAGAAGATAGAGTGCAAAACCGTTTCCTCGATACTCGTTAAGCACTGCAAAATCAGTCATCTCAGCATTACAGTTATGCTTATCCATTTCAATCGAGGATACAGCGACAAGACTTTTATTATTCCATATTCCAAAATAAATTACATTTTCTTTTATGGTTTGAGCAATATATTTTTCTTTAAAGATTGGGAAAGGATAGCTTTTAAATACCGCACGGTATAAATCAACGATACTGGGTATATCATTTTCATTTGCACGCCTGCAAACATATCCTCTCTCAAGGCTCTTCTTTATATCCAGAACATCCTTTTTCTGTGCTATTTTAAGAATTTCCTTGCACTCACTGTTCAGAGCATTAACTTTTCTTTTCTTATCAAAATACTTGCACACAAAGCATCCATCCCCATCTCCATTATAAAACTTAGGGATAAATGCTTCCTGTTCGTATCCGCTTTCAAGAAATATATTTTTAAATTTGCAAGGAATTTTCGCTATTATTTTCGTATAGTTGTTTTGTTTTGCAAGATTGTCAAGTCTTTGATATATGTGTGGTAAATCACTCTCATCAAGTTTCATTAAATATATCCTATTACTGTTCTGCCCATGATGAACAATCGAATTCATTATTTTTTCTACAACATCTTCCATTCTTGAAACTATGCTCCTATAAGAAGCATACCTCCTCTCTTTTACAATTTTAGTATCAACTTACAGCAAAGAAAACACGTTTTAACTAATTATTCATCAGTCAGTATGTCATCGTCGCTGGGCGTAAGTGTTATGATTTCGTTATAGTCAGCAAGAAGCTTTGCAATTCCGATGGTATTATCCTCAAGTGCTTCATTTAGCTTAAGCTGAAGATTGCAGGTATCACATTTTAAATCACACACCGTATGATGATAACAGCTCGGCTCCTGATATGTGGTAATAACCCCCTCATAATTCCTAAGTATAACTTTATTTGTGGACCATGAAATGAGATAATTAGGCATTACAGGTATCTTTCCGCCGCCTCCTGGTGCATCTACAACGAAAGTAGGCACAGCAAATCCGCTTGTGTGCCCCCGCAAACTTTCCATTATTTCTATGCCTTTACCGACAGATGTCCTAAAATGCTCCAAGCCTTCCGACAAATCGCACTGATAAATATAATAAGGACGCACTCTGTTCTGAACAAGTCTGTGAACAAGCCTTTTCATAATTCTGGGGCAGTCATTAACATCTGCAAGCAGCACTGATTGATTTCCCAACGGTATTCCTGCAAAAGCAAGCTTTCTTAAAGCTTCTTTTGATGATGCGGTAAATTCCTTTGGATGATTAAAATGAGTATTAATCCATATTACTTTATGCTTTTTAAGCATTTCAACAAGTTTGTCAGTTATTCTAAAGGGGAGAACTACTGGTGTTCTTGTCCCTATTCTTACAACCTCCACATGATCTATTTTGTCAAGTTCCCCCAAAATCCAATCGAGCAGATCATCAGGCAGCATAAAAGGATCTCCTCCGGAAAGCAGAACATCCCTGACAACCGGCGTATTTTTAATATAATCAATGCCTTTCTGAAGCTGTTCCTTTGACGGTATACAGTCACGATCGCCAACTTTTCTCTTTCTTGTACAATGACGGCAGTACATTGCGCAGACATTGCTTACATGAAACAACACTCTATCCGGATATCTGTGAGTAAGTCCTGGTACAGGGCTGTCCTTATCTTCTGCAAGAGGATCCTTCATATCATAATCTGCAATATTAAGCTCTCTGACATCTGGAAAAGCCTGCTTAAATATCGGATCATTAGTATAATCCTCAGGGTCAATCAGCGATAAATAGTACGGTGTTATCGACATCGGAAATATGTCAATGGTTTTCTGTATCCGTTGTTTTTCATCGTCGGGCAAAGTTATACCGAGTATTTTCTCAACGGTATCAATATCCTTGATAACATGACTTGCATGCCATCTCCAATCATTCCAGAGCTTCAAAACTCCGTCAGTAAAGGCATCCTCATTCAATTTGTGCTGAGTAATTGAAATCATAGAATCCATAGTTTATAACCATCCTCTTATAGCAGATTTAAGGGTAATTTTAAGAGAACCCCTATGAAACCTCTTGATAAAGCTCTCTCAAATGGTGACAGAATAATGAAGCAAAGAGAGCATGGTAAATAGAACTTCATCATTCAGCGGCGAATATTTTCCACCGTTAAATTTATTATTTTAATCACACAAGTGTGAAACAATAAATTTGTTGTACAGTTTGAGGGAATTGTATCTTTTCTAAAGCAATATTAGTGTTATTATATATTACTCAAACTTCGCACATCAAAAATAATTTCACATCTTGAAAATTCAAGGGTTCTCACAGTATAAAATAGCTTTTAATCGACAAACCACGTAGCATAACGGAACGCATAAATGCGTTCCCTACAT
>JAEWXO010000047.1 GCA_023458875.1 Bacillota bacterium
GACCGCAAAGCCTGGTCGAATCCGCAGATTCGAAATCTCTGCAAATATGATTTTTATATGTTACTCTTGTGATACTTGTTGACAAATTACTCTTTATTGCGTATAATTAAGATAATTGAATGCCTGATAATAAGAGGTGATAAAATGATATATTCATATCCAGGATGTTTTTTTCAGAGACCTGACGGAAAATACTGTGTTGTATTTGCGGATCTAAACAATCTTGTGGCGTTCGGAGACGATTTTGATAAAACGCTTGCTAACGGAGTCGAATTGCTGGCAAGATACATTTACAATTTAATAATAAAAAATCAGCCCGTTCCGATACCGTCTGATATAACAAAATTAAAGCCAAATGTCGGAGATCAGTATACAAGGGCGTTTTTAAAAATAATTAACGTTGATGTAGAAGAGTATGTAAAATATCATTTTGTAAAAAATGTAAACAGAACTGTTTCTGTCGCAAAATGGCTTGATGATTTTGCGGTAAAACAAGATATAGATCTCTCAAAAATAGTAAACGATGTACTTCTCGAAAAATACAGGTCAGTTCAGAATGCAAACAAATAAAAAACACAGGCACTTCAGAGCGTAAAATGAAGTGCCTGTGTTTTTATTTTGTAGTGGATATGTATTCAAACAAAAGTACAATGTTATTCCATGTATACTTATCAGCATTACCTGTTACCGGGATATCGGAGATGTTTTGAATAAAGCTTACAGCAGCGGTTGTATCCGAAGAATAAATACCGTTAATGCTGACCGCCGGAATATTGACGTAAAAGTTTTTTATCGCTGTAATCATAACCTGCAGAATATATACAAGATAATTACTGTCTCCCTCCTGAAGAACATAATCAGCTTTGTTTGGAAATACGTCAATCGGTTCAGGTACATTGATTATAAAATGGCGGTATATTAATACAATTGTATCCCATGTGTCTTTATCAACCTCGCCTGTGACCGGAAGACTGTATTCTGTCTGAAGTGCCGAAACAGCGGCATATGTCTCATCCCCGTAAAAACCGTCAGGGATTACAACAGGAATGTTTTTATTATAAATTGCAATTCCGTAAAGGTATTTCTGCAATTCCATTACATGTGCCTTTTTATCCGCTTCTGTATATGACATATTAAAAAAACCTCCTTGTTATTTAATAGTATATCCCGGGAACTGATATTCCTGTTTCTGTGAACCGAATCTTATATCTGAATAGACAGAAACAATTTTACTCCAGGTGTCATCATCAACTATGCCGTTAGGATTAAGCCCTTGGAGCTTTTGAAATGCCATAACAGATGCTTTTGTAACAGGCCCGAAATATCCCGTGTTATTGACAGTCTGTACTTCAGGGAATACTTTACTTATATACGTGAGGTATTCCTGGAGCATTTTCACATATTCGTTTGTGATACCCTCTCTGAGAATTGTTCCGGGATAAAGTGAAATAATATCAGCAAGATCCGGCTTGTAAAATGCAGATATTCCTGTGTAAGCCTGGTAAATTTCATTCCATGTGGTCTGATCTACAACACCGGTTGAAGGAAGACCAAATAAACGCTGAAATGATCTTACGGAATTTTCTGTCTGTTCTTCAAAATAACTGGTGACTTTAACCGGCATAATACGTTTATAATAGGTACCGATAACTGCAAGGTAATACTGAAGTACCTTTACCGAGTTATTCTGCATTCCGAATAATAAATCTTCGTTGTACTGTTTGGGGATTTCTGAAAGTGTGGTACCTTCCAGATTAAGCATTGCAAGGAGCTTTATACTTGAAAATATATATGCTATTTTGTACCAGGTTGCTTTATCGGTTACTCCATTTGCATTAAGCATAAATAAATTTTGAAATTCCTTGACGGCAGCTGTAGTTTCAGGTCCGTATAAACTGGTTATCTCAGGGATTTCAGGGATTTTAGGATAGTTTTTCGATATGAGGTTAATCTCTGTCTGAAGTATTTTTACGATTTCGGATGAATATCCCTCTGAAAGAGGATTGCCTGGATACGGTGCAACATTTATCATTACAGGTGCATCCTTTATCTGAATGTCATTGCCGTAATAATACCGCAGAATATCAAACGCTTCATAGCCCTGATTTGCAAGCCCTACAGAACCCCATTGGGATAGTCCCTCACATGTCATTTCCGTGCCGTTGCAGAATAATGTAAGATAAGGCTCTGTGGATCCATTCCTTACAACGTACTCATTAAAAATTTCATCAGCAATAACGCTTATATTTTCAAAAATATTGCGGTTAAAGACGAAATCCGGGTCATACTGTGATATGTTTGTTATATCAAAAGCATAACCTTTTGAAGGATACCATTCTGTATATATTCTGTTAAGTACGTATGTAACTATTGCATAAATATTAGCCCGGATTGCACTTTCAGGCCACGTAGGGTATATTTCGCCTGAAGCGACGTTTTTAATATATTCCGGAAAGTCAACTACCACATTATCTGCAGATGAACCCGGCGTGCCGAGATGAACAGTTATCTGTTCCGGAATATATGGTGTATCAAGCATTATGGATCACACTCCTGTAGTTTAGAGTCAGGCCTCTGTTGAGGCTGCCAGGGCTTTGCGATCGCCCTTGGATCTTCGCATTTTTACCTTGTGGAAATTTCAGGGGTTTCGATTCAGCACGAGTCGACCGGGCTTTGCGGTCGCGCCTCAAACCTTCGCTCACATATTTGGCTTACATTCATTGTCTGACTGAATAGTAAACTATAAATCGGGTTCAGTATTTGGAAATACAAGCTTTCGTGTTGAATACTGAAAAGGCAGGGGAATCATATTTACAGGTAGAACTGAGGTTATCCCTGCAAATACAGTAATGTCGGTATTTTCAACCTCATAGAAACCTTTTTTATACGTGTTTATGAAAACCTTTGAAAATGGTTTTGCATAAGTCGGTGTTTCGGACAGTGCCTTTTCCGGTGCAGGTATAAAGATTGTCTGGGTTTCTCCGCTCGGATTTGTAGTCAGAACATAAAGCAGCTCATTTCCGGCAGGCAGCTGTCTTGTTATAATTACAAGAGCATCTTCCACAGGCAAAGCCCTGTCGCCAGCTCTTACCTGAACGCTAAGCTTGCCGTAACCGGCGTCCGGCCGGTTGTCAGAGGAAACGGCAGGCAGGGTGACGGGTGCCTGTTCAGGCATTTCGCCCGGCGTAATTACCGAATCGGGTTCAGGTAATTCAGGCGGCATTGTTTCAGGCTCGGGTAAATCATTATAATGCCTGTCAGTGTCGTGCAAAATAAAATCATCCGGAATCATATTCCGCGAATTGTTTGGCGTGGCCGAATCCTGTGCAGTATCAGGAACATTCAGTGCCGACGGAGAAATATATTCAGGTAACTCCGGTTCCGGGTATTTTACATTATCAGCAGCCGGAACAGGGGATTTATTCTTCTGAATATTGTAGAATTTCATAATTTCTTCAATATATTTTCCGGATAAGTCATCAGAACTTTTATTCATAAAAATTAGCTCCTTAAGTCAATAAGAATTATTTATAATAATACTTTATTCAGAATATTGGGTAAAGTTTACTGTAAATAATAATATTTTCAAAGAGCGTGAAATATTTATGATATTTATGAAAAAAAGAGATTTATGTGTCGTAACTTATTGAATACAATTTGCAAAGAGCATGAAAAAACAGAGACTTTTATGTGACAGACTATCGGCACCAATCCATATAGCCTGTACATAAAAAATCTCTGCTTACTTTCTGAAAACACATTTAAGCTTTTTCAAGCTTCTGTAAATTCAGTTTTAATGTGAACTTGTAGCCTCTACAGGAGATTCGTCTCTGAAGAGCAGTGATATACACCAGATAGCAGAAAGAGCTACAAGGATATATATGATTCTGCTTAAAACTGCTGCAGAACCGCCAAAAAGCCATGCTACCAGGTCAAATTCAAATATTCCTACAAGTCCCCAGTTTACTCCGCCTATGATAAGGAGTATCAGTGCAATTTTATCCCACATGATTAACACCCCATTTATTTTTGGAACAATTGAGTTCCTGACAATATTATAACCCGGATAAACGAATGTTATGCAAAAAAATAAAATCAATAAACAGAGAAAATTTGGTTTGAAATGTGGAATTAATTAAAGCTTATTTAATAATTAAAAACCTATTGATAATATAAAGCAAAATTATATACGAGTTAAAAATATAACTTCATACTTACTGTTTTAAAACAAAATAGAGATATTATACAAAAAAATTGCCATTATAGATTGACAAGCATTAAAAATTGAGGTATAATAACATATAATACAAATATGTGATAAAATATAATTTTTTCACATTGAATATAATAGAAAATCCGCTATGAATTTTTCTCACAAACTATAATCCTGAGTATAAAATAGAAACTCTAAAACATGCAAATATAGCATATAAGCGTTTGATTAAGTGATGAATTTAGACCCAAAAAATCATTTTGAATATTATGGCAGTGATAATCAAAAAGTCAATTTGCTGGCAGTCAGGTATTTTTCAAAAATATCTATTGTGACGTACTTACACTTTTTATTATTACAGTATTAATAAAATTTTTGTAACTGTTCAGGACTTCAGTCTTCAAGGGCATAAAACACATTGCCTTCAAAGACATTAAGAATTGCCTGAAAAGCATTTTTACCATGTTT
>JAEWXO010000048.1 GCA_023458875.1 Bacillota bacterium
ATATACACGTAACGGATCCTTTGATATAAGCATAGAAGCAGATGCAGCATATCTGGTTAATTCCAGCGGCAAATATGTCCTTGATTCTGACAATCAGAAAATTCAGATAGGATATGATCCGGTTACAAGAAATATAAACATTGAGAATGTCAGAATGCGTCTGGGTGTTTTTGCCTTTGATAATCCGTCAGGGCTTACAAGAACAGACGGAGGAAGCTTTTTGCAGAGTGAAAATTCAGGAGACCCTCGTCAGGCAACGGATTATGCCATCCATCAGGGTTCACTAGAACGTTCAAATGTTGAGCTTTCTCAGGAAATGACTAATCTTATCATTGCACAAAGAGCATATCAGTTTTCAGCCAGAGTAGTTACAACTGCAGATGAAATAGAACAACTGATTAATTCTCTGAGAGGATGACAATAAAGTCAAAGAAATGATATATAAGAAATAAGGGGATGGGTATGGCTAATGTAGAGAAATTTACGACGCCTATAACAAACAGAAACGTTGTTCAGCCGGTAAAAGAGCAAAAATCACGTGAAGCTGAAAAGGTCGATTTTCAGAATACATCTAAGGTAAGACAAACCCTGGAGGATTCTGAATTACTGAAACAGAATAATGTGATAACAGATAATCAGAAGGGTCCGGCAGCATTTATGAATCTTCTGACAAATCCTGATGTTACAATAGGCTTTATAAAAAATATCTATATGATGATGGATATAGTTGCACTTTTGCCGCTTCAAAGCAAGGTTTTTACAGAGGAAATACAGCAGCTTTTCGGACAGCTTAATATTCTGCCGGAGGACATTGCTGATGAAATGATAAATCAGGAAAATTCATCCACCGCATTCAAGGGAGAGCTGTTTGATTTCCTCCGTGATATACTTGGTAAAAGCGGCAGCGCAGATATGAAAAATGCTGTAATATCCGTACTTAAGGCTGTAAATTCTGAAAAAAGCAAAGGCGATATCCTTTCCGCACTTTCAGGAAGCTTCAGATATCTTTCTGAAGAGATGAAACCATTTGGGGAACTTTCAGCCAGACTTGCCGAATTTGCAGAGAAGCTCAGACCTAGTAACTCTGAAATTGACTTTAAACAAATAAAAGATGTGGCATTATCTCTTCTGGAGAATGTTGAAAAAAGTATACTGTTTTCGGAAAAACTGTCAAGAATAATTTCTATGACAAGATATAATCTTTCAAGGTATAATGATAATCCCGATTTTATAACGGATTCAGCAAATAAACTTATGGCAATGATGAGTGAGGATGACAAATCACTTTTTTTACAGTTACTATATAATCATCTTGCAATATATGAAAATCATGATTTATCATCTTCATTGTCTGAATCAAGCGTAATGAGAGTAATAACCGAAATCCTTAAGCTGCAGAGTGAAAATGATGAAATAAAGGCATTGCAATCTGACAGCATAGAAAATATTATTCACAGTATTCTGTCATCACCGAGCAATTTTACTCCGCTTCTGCATTACATTATTCCTGTTGAATATGAAGATATCTCAGCATTTGCGGAAATGTGGATTGATCCGGATGAAGAGGAAACTGATCACGACACAGGTATGGTTTCAAAAGCCATACATATGCTTATTGTATTTGATATTGACAAAATAGGTAAAATAGAAGCTGAGTTGCGTGTAAGAGATTTTCAGATTACGCTTTCGCTTCGTTGTCCGGAGGAGTTTACAGAATATATAAAAGGAACAGTGTCTGACCTGAAACACTGTGCTGATTTTTCAGATTATAAAATTACAGATGTTGCAGTGAGTAAAAGTGAACATCCAAGTTCACTTTTAAGTGTATTCAGCGGACTGTCATCTAAAAGGACTGGTATTAATGTCAAAATATAAGAAAGATAACAAGGCCGTAGCATTAAAATACAATTCTGAGAGTGATCTTGCCCCTGTAATAATTGCTTCCGGCTATGGCGAAATAGCAAACAAGATAATTGAAATAGCTGAGCAGAACGGCATACCTGTTTTCCGTGATGACAGTGCAGCGTCATTGTTATGTATGCTTGATGTAGGAAGCACTATTCCGACTGACTTATATGAGATTGTGGCTGCTATTTATATCAGACTGATGAAAGCAGCCGACGATCTTAATAAATAAAAACAATCTGTTTACCAGGATCGTGCAGAAACCGGAAACATTGTGTATTAAGACCACACCAGTCCGGAAGGCAGTTTTAAATTGCTTTCGTCTGAAGTAGATGAATAAACAGCTGGGTATTGACAAATTTACGAGTGGGGGAGGATTTTATATGTCCAATTTACCAATTCCAGAGGAGTACACAGGATCTTTATGCGAGATTAAAACAATGGAAAACGCATTGATTGCAACCGGAAGAATCAAGGAAATATCTGAAAAGTACATAAAAATAGCAAATAAAGACAGGGATATGCAGATCGTTGATTTCGGAACTCTTTTAAAAATCAATGTATTTAATACAAAGCTTGGATTCAGAGTACTTGTCGGAAATGTATACACATCTTCAAGATTCGAATTAAGTATAGTCAGTATAGTCAGTCTTGTATACTGTGAGAGAAGAAACTTTTTCCGCGTAGATATGAGTCTTGATTCAAAGGTTGTATATACGAAAAATGCAAACAGCCGTACAGACGGTGATATAGATATTGTAATTAAAGATATGAGCCTGAGCGGCCTCAGATTTGTAAGTAAATATAGCTTTCAGGTCGGGATGCTGGTTATGGTTGAAGCAAAGCTAAGCAGAAAAAAGGACACAAGTATCCTGTGTAAAATAGTCCGGATAATAAACGAAGAAGACAGTGAAGGATATATAAATTATGGCTGTGAGATAATTCACGGAACAGGAGATAATGATGATACTGATACACTGTGCTCGTTCCTGTTTCAGAAGCAACGTGAATTTCTTAGCGGAAGCAATTCAAAGTAAAGGTTTTTACAGAGTAAGGGGGGGATACAATGGGACTTCATCTTTGGAAATCAGAAAATAAAAAGAGAGGTTTTTCTGATGAAGAAATAGATGCATTTGTTGCGGAGTTAAAAGAGAAAAAAATGACAGTTGAAAGTAAACAGGATGTAAAAGAAATTATTTATTCAAATTCAAATGATGATCCGAGAAGACTACGCGAAAAGAAATTACCACCTTCGCTTATTATCGGAAAAGATACATATCTATATAAACTCTGGTCACAATGGAATAATAACCGTGATGATGTTGGTTTTGAACCTCTTGAATATATGAGCGAACATATTGAAGCAGCACATCAGACATGGCTTAATAATAATAAAAATAAAAATAATAAAACGGAATATACTGAAGATGATATGTATCAGACAGATACAAACAATCAGTTAAAGCCGGAATCAGAAGAAGATAATCTGGATGAGAATGAAAAAGAAATTCTTAAATTCGAAAGAGAT
Source organism: Bacillota bacterium (assembly GCA_023458875.1). Classification (GTDB taxonomy): domain Bacteria; phylum Bacillota; class Clostridia; order Oscillospirales; family Ruminococcaceae; genus HUN007. Next base: position 3,434 of record JAEWXO010000048.1, read on the forward strand.
ATTGAGAAATACGCATCGCTTATTTTAAATTTAAGAAATATATTCAGTGAAGTACAGGCAACTAAAGAGATAAATAATTTAAATCTCAAAGAGGAATTATCTGATGAAAAATCAGGCGAAGATAACAAAAAATCATTAAACCTTAAGGCACTCGGAGGCTTTGAGAGCTTTGATGAGGCAATAAAGGAGCTTGAATCTTTAGGTGTAACTCTCGAAAATTATATTCCTGTTGAAGCACCGGATGAAGCTGTAGATGAATATATAGAAAAGGTTCTTCAGAAGAAGGAACAGGAGTACGAAGATATTCCTGATAAAGAAGGTGTCTGTGACGATGTATCCGAAGATGCCGCTATAAAGTTCAGATTATCAGAAGATGAGATAAGAGCATGGATATTTGTTTTCCCGCCTGAAAAAGGAAAAAAGGATATCAGTGCAGATGAGATAAATAAACTTCTGAATGAGAAGGGCATTACATATGGCGTTGATAAATTCATGATTCAAAAAATAGTAAAGGAAAAGCTTTACTTTAAAATTATACAGATAGCTACTGGTGTTGATCCTATTCGCGGAAAAGACGGAAGTGTAACTGAACTTATAAGCCGTGAAAAAAAGATTCAGCTTAAGGAAGATGAATACGGAAAAGTAAACTACAGAGAGCTTAATACAATAGCAAGCGTTGCCAAGGGCGATACAATATGTGATATTATACCCCCGACAAAGGGAACAGACGGACATACTGTTACAAATCGTATAGCAAAGGGCAAGGATGGAAAACATCCCGATGTACCTCAGGGCATGAATACAGAGCTTACAGAGGACAGAACAAAACTCATTTCCAAGATTGACGGTGAGGTAACGTTTGAAAACGGAAAATTCAGAGTTCAGAAGCTTCTTACAATAGAGGGGGATGTTGACAGTTCAGTCGGTAATATTGATTTTCAGGGCGATCTTATTGTAAACGGCGACATAAGAGAAGGATTTACGCTTAAAGTAGGCGGTGATCTTCTTGTAAAAGGTACAGTAGAACCATGTACAATTATTGTAGGAGGAAAAATATCTATTGAGCATAGTGTAATCGGAGGTAAAAAGACAACCATAAGATGCGGAGGAACCTTCAGGGCAAAGCATGTGGAGAACTGCAGTGTTTATGCAAAGGGAAATATAAATGTAGGAAGTATACTCTGGTCTGATGTCTCAACTGATGAATCAGTCACGGTTTATTCAGATAAGGGAAATATTACAGGAGGAAGAATCACTGCCGGAAAGACTGTAAAGGCAATGGCTATAGGTTCAAAAAACAACAGCAGTATTGATACAAAAATAATTCTCGGCTCTGCTCCGAGCGACATTGAAAAAAAGGAATATCTCATAAGCAATCTGGAGACGGTAAATGATAATATATTTAAGATGCAGCAAAATATTACGTATTTAGAGTCAAAAGGTTCTTCTGATTCGCCTGAACGTCAGAAACTGTTAAATCAGCTTAAGCTGCAGTTCCAGATGAGAATAATCCAGAAAAGCCAGATTGAGAAACGTCTTTCAAAAACATCTGTTGACCTGTTAAGCGGGCTTTCCAATTCAAAGCTTTATTGTGATTATGTATACCCGTTAGTAAGCGTAACAATAGGCAGTCATACGATAGCTATAAAGGAAGAAAGCAAAAACTGTCGTGTTACATTTGTAAATAAAGAAGTTAAGCTGGACATAACCAAGATTTAGAAAAATATTTATTACGCTACATAAATGAAGAACAGCACCCATACAGGAAAGGGTGCTGTTCTTCGTTTATGTTCAGCTAATCAAAAAATCAGGGATGAATACATATTTGTATGATCTTCAGTCGTTTAAGCATAAAAACAAACAGAACTCTGTATAAATGACTCTTATTTACATAATAAGGTTTATAGCTTTGTATAATAAGTACAAAAAAAACTCTGAATATTATTTATAATTTGCTGTTTAACTTTTAATTAAACAGACGATATATATAGTGTAAGCAAAAAACAAATGATTAACTTCTGAAGGTGAAAGATAGGGCCCATTGAGTAGCTGTAAGATGTTATAATCTAAACAGTCGAAAAAGAAACAAGGATGTTTCTTTATTAAAAAATTATATTACATGGAGGTATTTATTATGGGAATGGTAGTTAGAACTAATATTATGGCTATGAATGCCAACAATTCATTAGGAAAAGCAAGTAAAACACAGGCTAACTCAATGCAGAAATTAGCTTCAGGCTTTAAGATTAACAAGGCTGCAGATGATGCTTCAGGTCTTGCAATATCAGAAAAAATGAAAGCTCAGATTAAAGCATTGGATACAGCATCAGCTAACTGTGAAGACGGTGCAAACCTTATTCAGACAGCTGAAGGTTATATGAGTGAGACTCATGAAATTCTTAACAGAATGGTTGAACTTTCTGAAAAATCTGCAAACGGCGTTCTTACAGACGAAGACCGTAATTCACTTCAGGATGAAATGGATGAGCTTTGTGCAGAGATAGACAGAATGGCAACTACAGCTAACTTCAACAATCAGAAGCTTATGGATGGATCTATCGGTTCTACAAATGCAATTACATTAAGTAGTACTTCAACAGGAAGTACATATGCATATTCATGCAACGCTATGAGCGGTGTAAGACTTCAGATAGGTGAAACTTCAACAACAGCTGATAAGCTTCAGGTAACAATCAATGATTTCCATACAGATAAATTGTTCGCATCTGTATCAGGATTTGTTAATAAGACAAATGATGGTACTGACCTTGGCGGTAATGTTACAGGTGCAACAAGGGCGAACTATTTTGGTAGCAGTACAAACGTACATGGCGCATCCAGTGCTTCAATGTATAAGAGTGGTATTTCAATTGATATCAGCGATAAGGACAGCGCATCAGCAGCTGCAGATGCAATACGTCTTGTAAGTAACTACGTATCTGATGAAAGAGGCAAACTTGGTGCTCAGCAGAACAGATTAGATCATACAATCAATAACCTTACTACAGCTTCTGAAAATATTTCAGCTGCAAACAGCCGTATCCGTGATACTGATATGGCAAGTGAGATGATGGCTTACACAAGTAAGAACGTTATCGCACAGGCTGCACAGGCTATGCTGGCTCAGGCAAATTCTCAGCCGCAGAACGTGCTGTCACTTCTCCAGTAGAATTTTTAAAAATATATGGCTTCGTGGGGGAAAATCGTGGTCATATAAAATAAATATAGGGTTTGGGGATTATAGGGCTATAGTTTTTGCTATAGCCCTATAAGTTTTTAAATAAATCAGGAAGATGTGAGAAGATATGAAAGTGAAGATAAATACGGCTAACAAACAAAATGACGAAAAAATTATTCTGTCAATAGGCATGATAGTCAAAAATGAGGAAAAAGTGCTTGGAAGATGTCTCGAATCATTAAAACCGCTTATGGCAGCTATAAGCTGTGAGCTTATTATTGCAGATACAGGCTCTACTGATTCTACAGTTGAAATTGCAAAGAAGTACACTAATAATGTTTTTCATTTTGAATGGATAAATGATTTTGCTGCAGCAAGAAATTCTACTCTTGAAAAGGCACGTGGACAGTGGTTTATGTTTTTAGATGCAGATGAATATCTTGATGACGATATAGGGGAATTAGTGCATTTTTTCAATATACCTGAACTTTGTAAGAAGTATAAAACGCTTGAAATAATGGTAAGAAGTTATTCTAATCCTGAAAAAACTGATTATGCAGATGGATGTCTGGCAAGATTTCATCGGCTTGATGATGATCATGTAAAATTTGTTGGGTCTATTCATGAGGGAATAGGTATACGTTATCCTCTTGGATATTTCTCTACTATACTTCATCATACAGGATACTGTTTTTATTCAGACTTACAGAACATAAACAAAAAAGGCAGAAATCTTGCATTGATGAGAGAAGAATACAGAAAAAACCCTGATGATATAAGAATTCTTAGTCATTTAATTGATGGTTGTGCTTTTGAACCGTTAGAGGAAGAAAAATATATTGAAGAAGCATTGGAACTTCTGAAAAAAGGCAGAAGGCATCTATATGGAAATGTTATATATATGCAGGCGATTAGCTATTATAAAAAAAATAAGCCTGAGTATGCTCTTAAACTGTGCAGTGACTATTATAAAGACGCAGGAGACTGCAGCAGATATGTTGCAACAATCGCTATTGTACTGCATAAGGCTAATATATTGTCAGATCTGGCAAGATATGAAGAAGCATATAAAGAATATATAAATTATATTAACTTATATCGTGATTATAAGGATGATAAACTTGATATAACTGATATATCTGCTCACCCTGTATCAGGACTTACTGAATATGATTATGATAAATCTATATACAGCGCTGTATTATGTCTGCAAAAGCTGCGCAGATATGAAGAAGCATACAGTATGCTGGAAAAGCTGGATGTCAAGGAACTGAAGGGAGAAGAGTTCAGAGCACTTCTTGGAACACTAAGAGAAATATGCAAAAGTCATAAAAATTATAAGATAATGGCTATATATTATTCAAAAATTAATGCTTTAAATGATAAAGACAAGCTTTCTCTTGCGTTATTTATGCTTGAAAGTGTATATTATTCTCTTATAACGACAGATGAACGCCGCAGATATGCTATAGATTTAATAAACAGTGGCGTTTCAGGAAAATATATTGAGCTTATGACTCTTGTAATAGAACAAGGTACAGATGGTTTCAACGAGAAACTATCTGAATTTGTATACAAAGTGGACAACTGGTCTGACGGATATGCTGAGGCTGTTTATCTTGCCGTAAAGTATAAGGTTGATATATCTTCAGCAGTTGATAATATGAATCCGAAAATTTTCCGTTCACAGTTTGAAACAATCACAAATGCAAATGATGATTTTGCCGGATATGTCTTTGAATATGGAATACCTGAAAGCTTTATGACTAGCATAAAACGATTTTACTGGATTACATCTTTATATGAGAAAGCATCATACAGAAGCTTCAGTCTTGATGATGATGAGAAATATGAATTGTATGTGAGATTTGTTTCTCTCCTGGGTGATTATGTATTGAATATATATAATCCTGAGGTTTTAAACGATGATGATATAGATATACTTCCTCCGCTTTATCAGTTCGGGTATTTTATGTCATGCGCGCAGACTTTATTTGCCAAAGGAGATAAAATAGGTTATATAAGAGAAATGAAGAAAGCTCTTATTCACTGTGAATCAATGAGAGAAATAATTAAATTTTTACTTGATAGATTTAAAAAAATTAATTCATTTTGACCGGGAGTTATTTATTAAGCATAAAGTATATGGTATATAAGCTGTGGAAAAAAGCTTTCTTTTGATTATCTTGTCATTTAATGGCTGATGAATATAAATTATATATTTTAATATCTAATAACAGCTATTGAAAAAAATATAAATTTATAGTACAATATAATTAATATAATGTTCATTTTCAAAGCCTTGCTTTTAAAAGCAATAAACGTAGTTCACAATATAATGAATAGTTTTGATTTAAAAGCAGGGCAGTTTCCTTATGTAAAAATCAGCTTTGGAGGAAGTATATGAGAAAGAAAATACTTACATTAATTTTTGCAGCAGTTTTTTTTTGTGGCGTGTTTCTGGTATTAACGTCTGATAATGATATGAAAAATGTGGGAGATGTAGACCTGATATGCGGTGATGATGTTTATGAGCTTACAGGGATAAAAGTTTCCAAAAGATTTAAGGATGATATAAAAGAATACGATGTGCCTGCTCTGAGTGATACGGCAGCTTCTCTTATTGCAGTTAAAAAACCTGATAACAAAGATGATGCAGACAGCGGCATTAAGGTAAAATATAAAGGTTTATTTATTGATAAAGAAAAAAGTGATATTACGTATAAAGTTTATGATTCGGATTTTAAAATGTTATATGAAACGGACACACTTAATATTGTTTTTGAGGATGGAAAAGATTATTATGTCAGTTTTGATGTTAAATGGGGAAGAGTCAAAAATTATATTTGTCTGAGGTATTTATTTAAGCTTACCACTTAGTTTTAACTGTCTGATACCTAATAATATTAATAAACGGAGAATGTGATTTGAAATGTCAGATCATATTCTCCGTTTATTCTTTGGTTAGTATTCAGCCCATATGGGGATATAATGCTTACGCGGGGATTTCGAGTCAGCACGATTCTATTGGGCTTTGAGGTTGTGCGGGACCTTCGCACATTACACATATGGCCGATTATTAACAATAAATCATATAAATTTCTGTTTAAGAAAATTTGAATATGCGCTGTCAAATGCCGCTTTTTTTTGCCGGCTTAGAATAACACATTCACCATTTTGCATTTCAATTAAAGGATTATTTATATTGGAAATGTGTTTAAAGTTTACTATGTATGTCCGGTGTGTGCGGAAAAAGAAACGGTTTGACAGCATTTCTTCGAAAGTACTTAACTTTTCCATAACTGTATAGTTATTATTTACTGTACGTATGTTGATATATCTTTTATCTGACTCCAGATAAATAATATCGTTAATATGAAGCGTAACATATGAGTGATTAATTTTAATCTGTATAGATGATGATGAAGCGAGATAGTTAATAGATGATGTTATAGATTCTTCAAGTTCGTCAAAGCTTGCAGGTTTCAGAATACATCTGAATGGCTTTAAATCAAATGACTGATATATATTGTCTGAAAATGATGTAATAAAAATTATATTTGCATTACACCCCTTTTCTCTAAGTGATCTTGTAATTTCAAAACCGTTTTTACCGTATTTTGAATTAAAGTCGCAGCTCATAAGGATTATATCTGAGTTGAGCGGTTCATCATCATTAAAATCAGCTTTTGATGAAAATTGCGAAACAGTAAAAACTGTGAGTAATTTTATATTGTTAATCATTTCAACAATAAGCCTCCTAGTTATAGGATTGTCCTCACATACAGCAATTTTAACCATAAGACGTCACATCCATTCATTCATTAAATTATTATTTTTCAACAATATAATTAATGATACCATAAGTGTGCATTTTTGTCAATTACATATCTAATGAAAAAATGTAACAAAAATTTAATAACATTTTTCTACTATATATACAAATTATGTTGGTGCAGAAGTCTTTTTATCCAATTAATTACTATAATGTATATTTTAATTGTATTTATAATGATTAATAAATTTTCTGACTGATGATGTAAGAGTATTGCTTTTCATATATACAAATCCGATTTCCCTTTTTTGTATTGGTTTATGCAATGGGATTTGTATAATATCACCCCTGACGATATCCTGACTTACAAATTCTTTTATAACACATGCTATTCCAAGACCGATTTTTGCAAATTCAACGAGAAGATCCATATTGTTTATTTCTATAGCATGCGTAGCTTCAATATTATTTTCATGAAGGTATGAGTCAATGTATTTTCTGGTAAGATTTTGCTCATCAAGGATCATAAGATTTGATTTTGCAAATATTTCTGTCTGTGATGCTTCAGTGAGGGTATCTGTGCTGTTCTCACGAAGCTTCAGATTGTCAAGATATGATTGTGAAGCGACAAATATATCTTCTATTTCACCAAGTGAAAAAAAATCAAATGATTTTGGTGATGACGGCTTTACTGTAAGTGCAATATCTATTTTATTGTTTTCAAGAGCCTGAAGGGCCTGAACTGATGACTGACATTCGATTGTAATTTTTATATGCGGATAAGCTTTTACAAATGTCTGAAGATATGGAACGAGGATATATCTGCATAATGTTGCACTTGCCCCTATCTTAATATGTCCTATATCAAGCTGTGATATTTTCTTTATTCTGTTCTGGGCGCTTTCGATTGCTTCAAATGCAGTTTTAAGATTTTCGTATAAAATTCTTCCTTCATCAGTAAGAAGTACTCCGCGGTGATTACGGATAAATAATGTTGTGTCCATACTTTGTTCAAGCTTGGAGATCGATTTGCTTATAGCGGGCTGGCTTATGAAAAGATGTTCTGATGCACGACTTATGTTTCCGAGCGCAGCGACTGTATAGAATATTTTATATTGATTAAGGTTAAGATCTGACAGCATAAAGCAACTCCTTCTGATTTAATAGCTGAATTGATTATAGCATAGTTTACCTGCAAAAACAATGTGAACTTTTTGTGTTTTCATAAATTTTTCATTAAGGCCGCACGTCTATTTCACTTCATAGGAATATATTTTATTTATCAAAAAACAAATATGGAGGGGTATAAAAATGAATATACAGATCTTCGGAAAGTCCAAGTGCTTTGAAACAAAAAAAGCAGAACGTTATTTTAAAGAAAGGGGAATCAGATATCAGTCGGTTAATATAATAGACAAAGGACTAAGTAAAGGCGAGTTTTTAAGTGTATTAAAATCAGTAAAAAATATTGATGCACTCATAGACGATAAAGCACGGGATTATTGTATGATAAAATATCTTCTTGATAATGCAAAGCAGGATAAGCTTATGGAATGTCCGGGGCTTTATAAAACTCCGATTGTCCGTAATGGCAAGGATTCAACCGTAGGATATTGTCCTGATATATGGGCTCAGTGGAAATAAAACAAAACCGTCATGACCGGATTATTTTAATCAGTCATGACGGTTTTGTCGTTGCCGGTAAACTCATATGGGGATATAATGTTTAATGAAGCCCTTGAATTTCTGATATCTATTTTTCAAGCGTTCCGTGTGAAAGCGACTTAAGATATTCATTTATAAATCCGTCAATGTCTCCATCCATTACAGCACCTATATTTCCGGTTTCAAATCCTGTTCTGTGATCCTTTACAAGGGTATATGGCATAAATACATATGATCTGATCTGTGCGCCCCATGCTATTTCTTTTTGAATTCCTTTTATATCTTCTATTTTTTCAAGATGTTCACGTTCTTTTATTTCAATAAGCTTTGAACGAAGCATTTTCATCGCAAAGTCTTTATTCTGATACTGGCTTCTCTGTGTCTGACATGCAACTACAATTCCTGTAGGAATATGAGTTATACGGATTGCAGATGAAGTTTTGTTTATATGCTGTCCGCCTGCTCCGCTTGCGCGGAATGCGTCAATTTTAAGATCCTCCGGACGTATGTCAATTACAATATTGTCATCAATTTCAGGCATTACTTCTACTGCTGCAAATGAAGTGTGTCTTCTTCCTGACGAATCAAAAGGAGAAATTCGCACAAGTCTGTGAACACCAGCTTCTGATTTTAAAAATCCGTAAGCATTTATTCCCTCAACAAGTATCGAAGCGCTTTTCAGGCCGGCTTCGTCACCGTCAAGGTAGTCAAGCAGGCTTACCTTGAAGCTGTGACTGTCTGCCCAGTGGTTGTACATTCTGTAAAGCATTTCGGCCCAGTCCTGCGCCTCCGTTCCGCCGGCTCCTGCATGAAATGTCAGAATTGCATTTGAATTGTCATATTCTCCGGTCATAAGGGTTGAAATTTTTTCTTCTTCAAGCTGTTTCTTGAATTCATTCGCTTCAGAGAGTATTTCATCAGCAACACTGTCATCATTTTCTTCAATTGAGATATCAATAAGTGTAATTGTATCCTCCAGCATTTTAGAAAGCTTGTTGAATTTGGATATTTTATTTTCCAGGCCTTTAATAGTCTGCATTGTCTTCTGTGATTTTTCAATATCATCCCAGAATCCCGGCTGTTCAACCATCATCTGCAGCTCTGCAATTTTTTCAGAAGCACCGTCAACAGCAAGAACATCACGAAGGTCATTAAGCTCAGGCCTGTAATTCATAAGTTCTATTTTAAGATCATCGAGTATCAGCATATTTTTTTCCTTTCGTCTGATTAATTTTAATAGATACATTTAAATTATACTATAAAATTATTAAAACTGCAATTATATTAAAAGAAAGATTGAAAAAAATTTAAATATATGGTATAATAGTTAAACTAGTTTGAATAATAGAGAAAAAGAGGTGTAGTAAGTTGTATTAAGTCCGGTCACAGATCAGATTAGGGCTGAACTTGATTCAATGATTAAATGTCATATTATACCGGTGAAAAATGTCTCATTTGTAATAAAGAATTTACTGAATCCGATGACATTGTAGTATGTCCGGATTGTGGTACACCTTATCACAGAAGCTGTTATAAAGAAAAAAAACAGTGTATCAATTCAGCACTTCATAAAACCGGTGGAAGCTGGATGGCAGAAAGCAAGGCAAAGAGAAAAGCTGAAAATGCAGTAAAAAAAATATGTCCTCAGTGTTCTGTCCTGAACGATAATTCAAATGAAAATTGTATAAATTGCGGATATAAGATTGAAGATGACAGTTGTAAGAAAATAAACATTGATGACAGTAAGGTCATAAAAATTGATTCTGATAATGAGTACTACGGAATGAACCCTTTTGAAACAATGGATGAAGAATCAAAAGTAACACTTGGTGAAGTTGCAGATTATGTAAAGGTAAATAAATTATTTTATCTCTCTGTGTTCAGACGTATAAAGGCAACAGGAATAAATCTTTCACTTAATATCATTGCTTTTCTTTTTCCTCAATATTATTTTGCAAACAGAAAAATGTATTTCTGGACAGGAATACTGCTTCTGGTGGGATTCATTATTGAAATACCATCATTTATAGTGTTAATGTCTGATTTTGATAAGGATATGGGTATGGGTATGGGTATGATTTCAGCTTATTTTGAAAATCATCCGATAAGTCCGAAAATATTAAACCTGTTTTACTGTTTTGAAATAATTATCAAAGTAATATTCGGGCTTCTTGCTAATGATTTATATTTAAAACATATTATTCTGAAGTTAAAAAAGATAAAAGGTTCAAGCCCTGATTATGCACGATACAGAATGAAAATAAAAGAACAGGGTGGTACAAGTCTGTCGGCAATAGTTATAACGGGAGTTATAAAAGTCCTGATGGTGTCAGGTCTTTATCTTGTTTTGTCTGTTATAGCATATTACGGATAAGTTAAAGACTACTATATATTATTACACAAAGAAAGCTGTTTTATCGTTACTATTCATAAACTATGGTTAAGTTATTAAATTGCAGGGATTTCTATATGCACGAATCGACCGGGCTTTCCGGTTGTGTCTTTGACCTTCGGGCATATATCCCCTCTTACATATATGGCTGAATAGTGACATATTTTAAAAAGTTATTTTGTGATATTCCGCAGATTTATATGAGAAAATCATAAGTTATGGAGGAAATGAAAAATGGAGATTAAAAAAGCAATAATTCCTGCTGCCGGTCTTGGCACAAGAGTGCTTCCGGCAACAAAAGCTATGCCTAAAGAAATGCTTCCTATAGTTGACAAGCCTGCGATTCAGTATATAGTTGAAGAAGCTGTAAAAAGTGGAATCGAAGACATACTGATAATAATAAGCAGAGGAAAGTCAGTTGTTGAGGATCATTTTGACAGATCACCTGAGCTTGAGACTAACCTCAGAGCGGGCGGTGAAAGTAAAAAGAAGTTTCTTGATGAAGTAATATCAATTTCAAAAATGGCTAATATAACATATATAAGACAACAGGAACAAAAAGGGCTTGGACATGCTGTGCTTCAGGCAAAAAAATTTGTGGGAAATGAACCGTTTGCCGTTATGTACGGCGATGATGTTATAATAGGAGAAGATCCATGTATAGGACAGCTTTGCCGTGCTTACGAAGAATACGGAAAAGGCGTAGTGGGTATAAAAGAAGTATCACCGGAAGCAATACTTAAATATTCTTCAATGAAGGTCGAAAGCCTTCATGACAATTTATTCAAAATTACAGATATGGTTGAAAAGCCGTCTCCAAGCCAGATACTTTCACTGTATTCAATATTGGGCAGATGCGTCCTTCCTTGCGAAATATTTGATCTTCTTGAAAAGATTCCATATGGTGCCGGGGGAGAGCTTCAGCTTACCGATGCAATGAAAATATTAGCACAGACTGTCGGAATGGTTGGGGTGGACTTTACAGGAACAAGATATGATATGGGAAATAAACTCGGCATACTGAAGGCTTCTGTTGAAGTAGGATTGCAGAACAAAGAATTCGGTAACGAATTCAAGGAATATCTTAAAGAGATTGTAAGTAAATTTTGAGTAACTGAGTTTAACTAATATATTGGTTTGTATTTATTAACTAAAATTGATTGTAAAAAACTCCTGGTAGAAATTGAAATGGTCATCTCATTTTGAGATGGAAACTTATATTTAAAGAAAAAAGGCTGCACATATTGAGATGCAGCCTTTTCAGTGATATAAACCAATTACCACATATGAAAATCATCGAAAATAATTATACAAAAATCCATCCGGAATTACCGGTGGACTTTTAAAAAAATAATTGAGCATTTTTATCTGATAATTAATATGCAATTTATATCTTGACATTTATAGCTGTGATTTATTTTTACAGCCCCTTTTGTTGAATTTTCATTAAAATAATAATTTATAGTTATCATAAGCTGTCAAAATGAGCGAATTAAGAATATTATTCTAAATAAGCCTTGTTTTTGCAAACAACTTATATCAAACCTTTTACTATTATTTTAGAAAAATGCTTGACATTTAGTCATAATTTTGATATAATTATCATGTTATCCTTGCTCATGATAGTTAAATTGTGGGCGAAATCCAGGAGGAGGTGCAATTAATGGCAAAGATAAATGAAAAATACGAGTTGATGGTAATCTTCAACACAAAGCTTGGCGATGAGGGAATAAAGGAACTTGTTGAAAAGTTCAGAGCAACAATTGACAAACATGCTACTCTTACATCAGTAGATGAATGGGGTAAGCGCAAGTTGGCTTATGAAATTGAAGATGAAACAGATGGTTATTATGTTCTCTACAACTTTGAATCAACACCTGATTATCCGGTTGAGATTGAAAGAAGATTAAACATAAACGAAGGCGTTCTTCGTTCACTGATCACAGTTTCAACAGCAAAGTAAGCCTGAAAGGGAGGAAATATGCTTAATAAAGTAATTCTCATGGGAAGACTGGTTGCAGATCCAGAATTGAGACAAACTCCTAGTAACATTTCCGTATGCCGTTTCAGAATCGCAATTGACAGACCGTACAGTTCGTCAAACGGAGGAGAAAGACAGGCTGATTTTATCAGTATTGTGGCATGGAGACAAAATGCTGAATTCGTCAGCAAATACTTCTCAAAAGGAAAAATGGCTATAGTCGAAGGTTCATTACGTAATGCTGATTATACTGATGCAAATGGTGTAAAGCACTATGCTATGGAAGTACAGGCTGATAGAGTTTCATTCGGTGAATCCAAATCAGCTTCAAATGGTTCTTCATATCAGGAACAGAGTAACTTCCAGCAGCCATCATATAATAATGAAGCAAAAGCTCAGCAGCCTGCTAATGAATCAGTTCAGATAGGCGATTTAGGAGATTTTGAAGAAATATTAAGTGACGGCGACGTTCCCTTTTAATTTCAATTAAAATTCGTTCAAGTAAAATAGTGTTGAGGAGGGTTAATAATGGAAAAAGACAGAGACAGAGACAGAGAAAGAGGCCCGCGTAACGCAAAGAGACCTCGCAAAAAGGTTTGTTCTTTCTGTGTTGATCGTGTTGAAGTAATAGACTATAAGGACATAGCTAAACTTAAAAAATGTATGACTGACAGAGCTAAGATTCTTCCTAGACGTGTAACAGGTACATGTGCTTATCATCAGCGTGAACTGACAAAGGCAATTAAGAAGTCAAGACATGTAGCTTTATTACCTTACGTTAGCGAGTAAAGATAAATAAAATAGGCTGGCTTATTATGAGTCAGCCTATTAAAAAAATCTTTAATGTCAAAATCTATCTTATTCTATATAAATATGTATTTTATTCAAAAACTATGTTTTTAACAAGCAGAGGCAATTCGAAGAATCGCTTCCGTTCAGTCTGAGATTATACTCCTACTTAAACGGAAAAATATACCCCATTGCCTTTTGAGGGGGGTATATCCTTTGTGTTGTTATATTATTTGCATCACTTGGAAAAGTCTCATTTTAAAATCTGCAATTTTAGTTTAAGACATGAAAAAATACCCTACCTTAATATGGCAGGGTATTTTTGCTGCAATATATTATAAATGCCGTCTAACGTTTTGCGCGTTCTTCAATGATTGATACCATTTCTCCGACGTTCTTCATTGTTGATATTTCTTTCATTTTAAATTTCATTTTAAATGAACTTTCAACAGCACTTATGAGGTTTATGTGTTCAAGACTGTCCCATTCCTCGATATCATTTGCGGTTGTTTCAGAATTAATTGAAACATCATCCAGATCAAAAACATCTTTGAAAATCTGTGTAAGTCTTTGCATTATCGCTTCTTTTTCCATTTTAAAATCCTCCGTTGTTATATATTTTTATTACATTGTTTTTAGGTGTATAATTATTTGTGTTAAGGACAAAGACTCTGTTTCCGCCTTCATCTTCACTTATAAGTTCAAATCCGAAATCTGAAAATAAATCTTTTACCATTGAATTTTTTGCGGTTTTATAATAATATCCGTAAATATTTACAATGTTATTTTCAAGGCATTTTTTAACCATTGTATCAAGCATTGCATATTCCATATTACGTTTAAGTACACGGCAACTCATAAGCCAGAGCTCTATGTGGAGGTTATTATCTTCTTTACGGCCTATCACAACAGATACTACTCCGTTATCACCGAATTTATCTGTAAGCTTGCCGTATAGCCTTATATAGCTGTTGTCGTTAAGGACATTTTCCATCTCAGTCTGGGTGTATCTTTTTGTTGTTAGATTAAACTGGTTACTTTTATTAGTCAGCTGTACGATTCGGCCAAGGTATACAGGATCAAAATCATCAATTAATGCTGACATTTCAAGGCCTTTAAGATATTCATCATAATTTGCAAATGATTTTTCGGATTTAAGGCGTTTTATGTTTGCCTGATACATGTCATTTCTTTTGATATCATCCGTTGTATATGATGTAAGCTCAAAATATCCGTTGCGGTCAAGAGTTGTTATATATGATTCAACGGTGTCCATATCAGGTACAGCGATTCCCTGTATCTGTGCTGATACTATCTCACGCTCTGCCGGGTTATCATCAACAAATACAAAGCTGTCTGTAAGAATCGATACTTCACTTGATATTTTCTCAATATTCTGATCCTTGTTATTCCAGTTTGCTTTTATCATTACAAAGTCGTCAGGGCAAAGAACCGTATCAGGGTGACGAAGACCGTCAATGGCATTTTCATAATCATTTTTTGAGTCTACAGCCAGAAGAATACCTAGCTGTTTATGTGCCTTTATATACTCCTGAAATTCTGTATATGCCTCTGATAATCCTGTTTCATGGCCTATATCAATGCCCTGCTGTCCATTGTCTCCTATTACTCCGCCCCAGAGTGTGTTATCGAGGTCAAGTACAAGCATTTTTTTGTTTTTTCCGTATATTGATTTTATAATATTTGCAATATTAAACGAAAGCTCAGGTATTGCAGCGGTGCAGAGTGCGTATTTGTACATATACCATGAACCGGGGTCAGACCATTTCTGAAGCCCGTATGAGGCAGAGATATAGTTTATATCATTTATATAGAAATTTTCATTGTCCTGTGAATATGAATAAAACATATTGTTGAGTCTGCTAAGGAAGTTTGTTTTTCCTCTGTAGTCGCTGACATCCTTATTGCCTAAAAATCTGTAAAACGGCATTTCAAAGTTATTCTGTATAATCGGACAGTTGAATTTGTTTTTAAGAGATGTCCATGCACTTTTAAAATGATTGAACTGCTTGCTTAGCATATCATCAATTTCACTTTGTGAAGCTGTCATTGAAATATTAAATTCAGTAATATTTCTGGAGGTTGTATGAATGTAGATTATATCCGGACTGAAGCTGTCAAGCTCGTTGTTCCCGAAGACAGCGTCCTGCCAGTATTGAGCATATTCAGACTGATAGAACACCGGTTCAATGCCGTAGTTAAGAAGGAAAAGTTCAAGGATGTTTACAATTTCGTCAGTTGTGGAACCGCCAAGTACAGCGATTTTCTTCTTGATTCTCGTTGAGTTGTCTGATAGAAGTTCTTTTTTTATAGAACGTTTTTTTTTCAGAATTAGTGAATTGTCAAATGGATATGATAAGATTTTCATTTTTTACTCCTGGTAATAATATTATTTTATTGAGTGCGTATACGTTCAAGATTCTGATAATTTGATCCTGTTGCGGAAAATGTGTTCATTGCAAAGAGAACGTCGGTTGCACCGTGTTCCTTCATAAATGTTACGGCATTCAGATTAAAATAACGCATATCAACAACAAATATATTTTTAAATGAATTTGTCAGAAAAGGAACAATCGCGTTCCCGTAGCTGTCCTTAACAATAAAAAGTGTTCTTTCGTTAGGTGCATCAGTTTCGATATGGACAATTTTCTCATCACCGCCCATAAATGTGCAGTATAAAGCTGAACCATATGCTTCAACAAGTAATTCTCCGTCGTATTCAAATTCAAAAGAAGGCGAATAATAATGTGTTGTATACTGATTATCAGGTCTGTAGAAAATAAAGTCCTCCGGATTATTATTTAGTGAGGCGTCACCCGAGTAACCGTATAATGTTCCTACATATCCGCCAACTACAACCTCCTGATATTTTGAAAGATCGTCAAAAGGAACGCCTGCCTGTTTTGCAAATACTTCTGATGCATAATATGCACCTCTTGGCTGCCAGTGGTGGTCTGTACGTGAATATATCGGTTCTGCTCTGTGTTGCATAAGTGTATCATATATGTTTACATCGGTTACTCCGGAAAGCTGACTTCTTACATTTTCCATGTTTTCAGCTTCGCTTCCGTGTGAAATATCAGAGCTTTTTGGCCAGTAGAATGATATTGCGGTAGGACATACCATTGAATATACATTTACACTGTCTCCGAGGTCCTGTTTATATCTGTTTACTATTGCTGCATATTCTGTTCCTGAGTCAAAGCTTCCGTAATAGATAGGAATTCCTCTGTTTTTGTATATCATAATATTGTTGCTTAATTCTCCGGCATCTGCTGCATCATCCTCCGGAATAGGCGCTGGTGTTGTAACGGTGGTTTCCTGTGCAGGCTCTGATACAACAGGGCTCTGTGTTACCTCTGCGTTAATTTCTGATGTGCCCTCAGTCTGTGCTGTTGTGACTGCAGGAGCGGGCTGCGGTTTTTTATTCGGAGAAACAGAGTAAAGCTTTATTCCGTCCTTTTCAATTCCGTAATATGATTTTATGGAAGCAGCTAAGTTTTTGAAATTTTGACGTAAAGGAACAGTGTCATTATAATACTCAGCAATATCGGCAGTATATGAACCGCTTAAAAAAGATTCTTTTGAGTATTCCGGAAATTTTGCAAGGGTTCTGTTTTCAGTTTCTGATATGGTAGGCCTCTTGAATGTCAGCATAAATATTGAAGTGGTAGCCAGGACAAAAGCAAATATAAAAATATTTGCTTTTTGAAATTTCCGTGTAATTATTTCTTTCTTTTGTTCAGTTGTAAGAACAGGATGAGGAATATCAATATCTATTTCTATCTTATCTATATCATTAGGAAAATCGGAATTCATTTTAATAATCCTCCATTACTAAAAGCGAAAATATAAAAACGGATTGTTTGTAGAATCTACAAGAAGTATGCTGCAGATTGCAAGAAGTGCAAGTGTGTATATTATTTTTGTCGAGTGGACCAGATATAATTTGGCAAGACTCGAATTCTCATGAAGAGCAAATATTTTTTTAATAGGAAAACATGCTATAATTGCAACTACGATAAGGAAAATATTATTTGTAAAGGACATTTTTACTGTTTCATCAATCAAAGAATTGTGATTAAGTCCTATCAGATTTTTAAAGAAATCACCAAGATTTCCTAGATTTTCAAAATAGAATATTCCGAAACCAATAATAATTACGATTTTGTTGTATATATGTCTTATTACAATCGGAATTTTTTTGATCCTTTTCTTGCCTATAAGACGTTCGATAAATATAAATATTCCGAAATAAAGCCCCCAGAATATGAAGTTCCAGCTTGCACCGTGCCATACACCTGTACAGAACCATACAATGAACAGATTCAAAGTCTGACGCCGTTTTCCGAACAAAGGAATATATAAAAGATAGTCACGGAAAAATGTGCTCAGTGATATATGCCATCTCTGCCAGAACTCAGTTACGTCCTTGCATACGAACGGATAGTTGAAGTTTTCATTGAAGTGAAATCCGAGTATATGGCCAAGTCCGATTGCCATGTCTGAATATCCTGAAAAGTCGAAATAAACATATAAAGAATAAAGAATTACTGCATACCATGTTCCTGAAACCGAAAGAAATTTTATATCAGATTCAAAGAAAGACTGTACTATTGTATATAGATTGTTTGCAATAATTACTTTTTTTGAAAGTCCTATAATAACGCGTGTAATACCGTTGCTTATATCGGCATATGAGATTTTACGTGATGCAAGTTCATCCTCCACGTCGCTGTATCTTACGATAGGGCCGGCTACAAGCTGCGGGAAAAGAGATATATACATGAGAAATCTGAAATAATTTTTCTGTACTTTTACAGTATCCCAGTAACAGTCTATAGTGTAGGACATAGCCTGAAATGTGTAAAAGCTTATTCCTATAGGAAGGTCTATGTCAGGAACATGTATATCAAGCGAAAACCAGTTATTAATGTTAACTATGATAAACCCGCTGTACTTAAATACAACAAGTATTCCTATATTAAATATAAGCGATATTATGATTGAAATTTTAGATCCGGCTTTTTCTCTGAATTTATCAATTGCCAGTCCGCATATATAATTAATCAGTGTGCTTAAAATAAGCAGAAAAACATATACCGGTTCTCCCCATGCATAAAACAGCAATGAAAATATGACAAGAACAGTGTTTTTCAGTTTGATACTCGGTGAAATGAAATAGCATACAATAAATAACATCAGAAACATATATAAGAAAAATAAACTTGAAAATACCATAAATTAATTCCTTTATAAATTAAAATACTGTTTGAAATTACCTGAAAATATTCTTTCATTTTCCTCTCTGGAAAGGTTAAGATTTAAAAGATTGTTATATTCGTCTTTGTGATTCCACATAGGAAAGTCAGAACCCCAGAAACAGTTTTCCGTTCCGAAAACGGAAATAAGCTTCTGAGCATATTGCTTTGAAATAAGCGAAAGGGAACTGCTTGTGTCAAATTTAATACTATTATTTACATTGCTCAGAATTTCTATTGCTTCGTCCCAGCAACTGTAGCCCCCAAGATGAGCTGCAATGAAAGAAAGGTGAGGGAAGTCGTTTAGAACCTTTTTAAGCCTTGAAGGATGCGAGTAGCTGTAGCGTTTGTCCCCCATATGTATAAGAATCGGCATCGATTCACCGATCGAATCATATATAGTATACGCTTCCGGAGAATCAATATTAAATTTTTGAAAATCAGGATGGAGCTTAACTCCTTTGAGCTCAAGATTTTTTATATATTCAATCTCAGCATATATATCATTCTTGTCCATATCCGGATGAAGAGTGCCAAGACCGATAAATTCACAGTGTATATGGCATTGCTGGCTGATAAATTCGTTGATTGACCTTGTCTGTCCCGGTGTAGTGGCGGTGGAGCATACGAGATATTTTGAAACATTGACTTCTGCTCCGCTTTTTAAAAGCTGATCGGTGCTTCCTTGATTTGACATAGGCAAATCATAAAAAGCTCCTATGCTTTCGGTAGCCTTCTCATAAATCTTTTCCGGAAAAATGTGCGCATGAGCATCTATAAGCTCATATTCATTGTATTTGATAACATCCAAAAAAATAACCCTCTTTGCTGAATAATAAAATTGATAATTGTATTAATTACATACTATATTATTGTATAACTAATTCAGGTAAAAATCAAGTCAAATTCGTTAAAAAAAAGATTGAAAAATACAGAATAAAAACTTTTTTCAAAAAAGTGTTGACAAATGAATTTTAATATGTTATGATATTAAAGCTGTCGGACGAGAGGCACTAAGGAAAAACGAAAGACAGAAAAAGTATCTTGAAAATTGAACAATGCACTAACAAAAACCCTTGAAGATTCAGAAGAGAAATCAACTGAGTTAACAAAAGAAGTCAAGCAGAAGACTAAAAAATCTGCAAGCTAAGTATTCGTAAAAGAGTACAGGAAAGATAT
>JAEWXO010000049.1 GCA_023458875.1 Bacillota bacterium
GTATTATCAAACATAATAGTGTACCTTTCTGTAGATTAATCTTTATATTAAATGATACTCTATTATGTGATTTTTATCAAGTGGTCAAAATGATCTACCCACTATAAACGACGAAAGGCCTATTTTATGTTTTGGTCGTCGCAAATAGAATTTTTCAGTATTATGAATTGCTAAAATCAGCGGCATAATTTTTTTGCGGCGTATTTGAATAAATATACTTTACGCTACGCTCCATGAATATTTATTCAAATACGCTCTTCTTACCCTCAAAATTTTGAGTAAAATGTGTCAAGTGATATTGACAAGATCATCGCTTGCCCTGCGGATACCGTAATAGGTGTTCGGCGTGGAGTGATATTTCTTCTTATCAGCAAATGAAATTTAATTAAAAATAATATGATTGTGAATATTTCCGCGATTGATATGAGTGGCGATTACATACTCGTACTTGCCCTTTAAAACCTCGTCCGCAAGCTTTTTTCAATCTCGTGAGCCGTATCATAATCAACATTACAGTTGCAATAAAACTTGAAATCAGCCTCTTGGTTTTGCTAAAAAATTGTCGCTCATCTTTTTTTCTCCATTCTGTAATTTCAGAACACAGCTTAAAGCAGCACTTTAAAATTACACATAACGTTTTTATTCACTTGTCTTTGATAAATTTGATTGCAATTAGTTTATTCTTTTTGCTCACATCACTTTCAATCTTTCGCCATATTCATATTAATTGCAATCTATTATTGTATTTTACCATATACGATAATGTTTTTCAAGTAAAATCAATATAATATTTACCTTTTAATCACCTCACAATACTCCTCAAACCCAATCTCCCCATCAATAGCCTTTTGCCTTAACTCCAAAGCAAAATCCGCCCACTCCTGAAACTCTGCTTGTGTCATTTTCTTTTTGAGGAAACGTGCATAATGCTGTTTGTAAGCACGAACATACGCCAGCCAGATAGGGTCATTTTTAACCTTGTCCGCATATTTTTTTCGATGTCCCAAGTCACGGCAAACCTTATCCTCCATATCTTTTACAGGACGAGTGCAGTAATCAGAAAAAATACCTGCTTCAAGTAAAAAGTATCTGTCGCAGTAACCACATTTTTTAGGAAGATAATGCAGCTCCATGCCTTTAAACAATTCAATATACAGAAACGCTCCGATTGTGCTGAAATGATAGTTTTCACACAAGACGGGGCTTTTCTTTTGCTGTGCCTCGCAAGGCATTAAAACTGTATAGGAAACGGTCATGCTGCCCGATGGTTTCAACTTTTCATGCTCATGCATTTTATCCTTAGCCGTTTTTAAAAATTCAGCAACGACCAGTGCAGTTTCCGCATTGTCAAGATATTTGCTTTGTGAATGAAGCTGTTGCAAAAACGGCTCATACACATTTTTCACACGAATAAAATCCTCAACAAAAGTAACATACTCCTGCGCAAATGCTTTTAACTTATCATTAAACTTTAGAATACCGTCAATCAAATCCGCATCTTTGATTTCGTTAAGAGGAAGCGTTGTGTAAAAATAATCATTATATTCAGGATGTCTGCGCTCATATTCATCCCATTCTTTTAAATCAGGTTCGTTGTCGAAGAGCCACGTCTCCTCATTCAACAAGCAGAACAGCCTGTTCTCACCTCTGCTGAAAGTGTTGTACGGCGGCAGCGAATAAATTAAATCGTCCATTTTCCCGAAGAAAACAATTGCCTCCTGCATAAATATGTTGCAGGTTTTTGCCTCCGATTCATCTTCAGGGTAGTGCAGATTGTTTGCATAATATTTACACTCATGCAAGGTGTCCTCAAGGTCTTTAAATTTTTTTGAAAGATATTTTGTAAGGATTTCACCGAGCGTGTACTCTTTTTTGCCGTTAATAAAAAGTTTACTTCCATAGAAGTATGCGTTAAACTCCGTCATTGCGTTGTTTCCTCCAAGCATAAAAATATTTTTTTGATTATTTTCAAAAGTAGATGTGACACTGATTAAAAATTGAGATATACCAAAAATAGTTGTGAAAGTAGCATCCGATAGAGATATGGTATCACATCTATTGACTTCTGTCAAGGTGTCGGATATAATAACGTTGAGCTCAACAAAAAGTCATAGTGCGTAATGTGACTTTCAATATTTTTGGACAGGAGGTTTTGCATATCGCCAATGAAATAATTTTTACAGAACTAAAAAGCAAAAGTATCAAAGCTGAAAAATTAGCAGATGTACTCGGAATTACAGAACAGACCCTTATGCAGGTTTTACTATTTGAACTTGACGAGCAGGAGCAGCTTCGCCTGCTCTGGCTTATCAATTTGATTGCAGATGAAGCTTCCTAAAAGTAATGGGATGCAGTACTCTTGTGAGTAAGAAAATCTTAGGGGGGCTACTCTTCGCAAGCATAGAAATGTAATACTACATTTCACAATTTCTGCCAATTTTCAAACTGCTCCAAAGGGCAGAAAAATCTAACATTTTAGGGAACCCAGCTTCGCTCTCCCTAAAATCAGAAATTGGCTTGTCGTTGAAAAGCCTTTAGCCCCATGAAAAAACATACCGATAAATTTTAGAAAATTTGAAAGGAGCGGTGTCCTATTGAGAACAAACCGCAAATACAAAAACCTCACATTCACTTTTGAAGAATGGGAGCATATCAAAAAATTATCCGACGAGTGCAATATGAAAACTGCCGCCTACATAAAGCAGATGGCACTGAACGGAAAGGTTGTAAATCTTGATTTTCAGAATTGCCATGAGTACGTTGCAGCCTTAAATAAAATCGGAAGTAACCTAAATCAGATTGCACGAGTTGTGAATTCAACGGGTTATGCCACGCCTGATGAACTGCGGCAGGTCGAGCATTTTCGGGAGGAAATATGCCATATATCAAAAGCATATCTATCAGAAATACAGTCAAAGGCTGCCTGAAGTATATTGCCAATCCCGAAAAAACACAGGACGGAATTTTCATTACAGGAATTAACTGTTCTGAAAATATTGAGATTGCTGAAAAGGAAATGTGTCTTACCTATCAAAATTATTCACGCAAAAACTTTTATGCAAAGCCTCTCTCCGACAAATCTCCAGTGAAAGCTTTTCACTTTGTTCAATCTTTTAAAGGCGATGAATGTGATGCAGAGCTTGCTCACAAAATCGGAATGGAGTGGATACGAAAAGCATTCGGTGAAAACTTTCAGGCAATAATTACAACGCATACAGACACTGACAATGTTCATAATCACATTTGTTTATGCCCATATGATTTGACGGGGAGAAAATTTAACAGCAATAAAAAGAGCCTTAAAATGGTTCGTGATATTTCTGATGAGCTATGCCGTGCTTATGGTATTGGTGCAATGGAAAAGCTGATGTCAGATGAAAACCATGTCCCTGTTGGCGTTGTTTACGGTGAGTGGAAACATAAGAAAAACGGCACTTCATGGAAAGAAATCATCCGCAATAAAATTGATATGCTTGTGAGGTCTGCAAAATCGTTTGATGAACTTCTTGGGGAATTGGAGCGACATGGCTACACAATTAAATATGGAAAATATATTTCTGTGAAAGCGCCTAATCAGCAAAGGTCAGTACGTCTAAAAACTCTCGGTGCAGAATATTCAGAGGAAAATATTGCACGGCGCATTTACGAATACCTTGATTCACTGCCCAAAATAAAAACTATCAGCGAAATTATTTATGAGGTTATGGAACAGTTTAAATATCAGACGAGAAAATTTTCCTTTGTGAAAAGCGTGAATGATAAAATTGCAGTGCTGGGTGATCAGCTTACCATCATCAATACTGAGGGCATCACATCAATTTCACAGGCAGAGGACAAACTCACTGAAATAGAACAGTTTTCAAAAGATACACAGCTACAACTTGATGAATTGTCCGAGCAGAAAAAATCCGCAGAGAATATTATTTCTGCGGCAGAACGTTATTTTAAAAAGTATGGCGTATTTGAAAAGGGGAAGCAGTATTCAAAAGCAAAACAACAGGCAGATAAGGCTTTGCTTGCAGAATACAATGTAAAATCACTGGATGATATTTCTGAATTTAAGGAGAATGTTCAAGGGTATTCCGATAGAATTGAAGCTTTACAAAATACTTTAAGTGAGGTGAAAGCCAAAGCTGAAAGCTATCACAGCATTATTGATACCTATAAATTCAGTTCTGACAGCGACTATATTTCAAGGCTCGTAAAGGCTGCTCGTGATAAAATGGATGAACAGGAACGGATAAAACTGAAAAGTTTGGAAAGCGAGACCTATGAAATTTATTATCCGAATGACAGGAATTTCATTCTGTACGCAGAGCAATCAACTCCGCCGAATATTGATAATTATTATAATTCAGGCAGTGGAAACTGGATTGATGTTGATGGCGATGATATTGCCATGAAACTTGAAAATGTGTATCAGGCTAATTCGTTATCAATCGGTACGGTTATTATTGTGAAAAAGCAGACTGAACAGAAAGCATACTATGTTGATGAAATCGGCTTTAAACAAATGCCTAATTTTGCAAAATCTCATTCTGAACAACAGAATAAATTACAGGAAGAAAAACAAAATCAAACAGCTGTGAAGAAAAAATCTCACGGCAGATAAGGAGCTAAATTGAGAAGAAATGAATTATTTACAAATACCGCCGTAGTTGATGGCGGAACAATATCAGCCGAAAATATTTCAACGGTAAAAGTAACAATACATATTCCTGATGAGGTTTC
>JAEWXO010000050.1 GCA_023458875.1 Bacillota bacterium
GATTTATTAATGTTTTGTTATCACTTACATTATAACATTTTTGGAGACTACATACTATATTTTTTTTATCTATCTATTGAATTTTCAAGATGCACACGCAGTTTATTAACTGCGAAGTTTGAGTAATGTAAAAATAAAATACTTGAAAATATTATAAAATTCTGATATAATATAATTATGTGTGTTTATACAACATAATAAAATTATTTTTGGAGGCATCATGATTACAGTATCAAATGTAAGTCTGCAATTCGGGGGATCAACTCTTTTTAAAAATGTTGATCTTAAATTTACAAATGGTAATTGCTATGGCATTATAGGGGCAAATGGGGCAGGAAAGTCCACTTTTTTAAGAATATTGAGCGGAGAACTCGAGCCTACAACAGGTGAGATTTCAATAAAAAAGGATGCAAGAATGTCCGTTTTAAAACAGGATCACTTTGCATACGATGAATATACTGTTCTGGATACAGTTATTATGGGCAACGAAAAGCTTTACAGAATCATGAAGGAAAAGGATTCGCTTTATGAAAAGGAAGATTTCTCTGAAGAGGACGGAATAAGAGCTTCTGAGCTTGAAGCTGAATTTGCTGAGCTTGACGGCTGGGAAGCTGAGTCAAACGCATCAAAGCTTATACAGGGACTTGGCATGACAGAAGAGCTTCTTTACTCACAGATGTCATCACTGTCAGGAAATGAAAAGGTAAAGATTCTTCTTGCACAGGCTCTCTTTGGAAATCCTGATATTATTCTGCTTGATGAGCCTACTAACCACCTTGATATTGATGCAATCACATGGCTTGAAGAATTTCTGGCAGAATATTTCGGTACAGTACTTGTTGTATCACATGACAGACATTTTTTAAACAATGTATGTACTCATATTGTTGATATAGACTATACAAAAATTAAAATGTATGTAGGTAACTATGAATTCTGGTATGAATCAAGCCAGCTTATTCAAAGAATGTTAAAACAGCAGAACAAAAAGGCAGAAGAAAAAATAAAGGAACTGAAATCATTTATCGAACGATTTTCTGCAAACAAGTCAAAATCAAGTCAGGCCACATCAAGAAGAAAGCTTCTTGATAAGATAACAGTTGAGGAAATGCCTGCTTCAAGCAGAAAATACCCTTATATAGGATTTACGCCTGACAGAGATCTTGGAAAGGAAATTCTTTCAGTCAGAGATATTTCCAAAACAGTTGACGGTGAATGCCTCTTAAACAACATAGGCTTTACACTCGGAAGAGAAGATAAGGTTGCATTTATCAGTGAAAATGAACATTCAGTAACAATGCTTTTTAAGATACTGATGGAAGAAGAAGCCCCTGATAAGGGTGAATTCAAATGGGGTGTATCAACATCATGCTCATATTTCCCTGTAGACAATTCAAGCTATTTCAATGATTGCACATTGCCGATAATCGACTGGATAAGACAGTATTCAGTAAGTGACGAAACAGAGACATATCTGAGAGGCTTTTTAGGAAGAATGCTGTTTTCAGGCGATGATGTATACAAGCCTGTAAATGTTCTTTCAGGAGGAGAAAAAGTAAGATGTATGTTCTCAAGAATGATGCTTTTTGGCTCCAATGTTCTTATACTTGATCAGCCGACAAACCATCTTGATCTTGAAAGTATCACTGCCGTAAATAACGGACTGTCAAATTTCAAGGGAGTTGTTCTTTTCACATCTCATGACCATGAAATTCTTCAGACAGTAGCAAACAGAATAATAGAAATAACACCTGACGGACTTATTGACAGAACAGAAACATACGACGAGTTCCTTGAGCATAAAAAAAATCTGGCCAAAAACAAATAAAAAAATACCCCGGGAGATTTTAGCTAAAAAAAATATTCAATACTGTTTTTTCAGTCACTATCTAGCCAACGTATAAGTTAAGGATGTATGTGCGAAGGCCAAAGGCGCGACCTGAAGGCCCAGTCGATTCGTGCTGAATCGAAATCCCTTCCAAATCAATAACTTATCCGTAGTGGCGTAATAGTAACATTATATGCATAACGATGCACAAATGAATAACAGGTATATTGACACAATTTAATTTATTTGATATAATATTGTATTATATAATGTTTTTTTAGCTTAAAAAAAAGGGGGTATATGGTGTTAAACATAAAGATTTTGTTTGCAATGGCATATTCTTCACTGTCCATACTCGGCATAAAAGGCATAACATTTCAATATTCCAGTTCTGAAATGAAGCCTGTAATTAATGACAGTGTTAAAGAAGCACTGACTGACAGCATATTATCAGGAGATTATATTCTGAAGTATGATATGAACGGTGACGGAAATCTTGATATTTCAGATCTTTATATTATGAATTGCAAACTGAAAAAAAATGAAGCCAATAAAAAATCTGCCACAGAATTCTCTGAAACAACTGTATCAGAAACTACTGCACCTGTCATTACATCCGACACCGCATCTGCTGTTGAAACAACTGTACAGACAACTTCTGCGGCAACAGCACCTGTTCCGGTTACACAGCCTGAAGCAATAGCTGAAACGGTAATTGATGATTCAGACATTATTTCAAACGGTATTGATGTTTCAGCGTGGCAGGGCGAAATAAACTGGACAAAGGTTAAAGCAGCGGGAATAAGCTTTGCAATGATCAAAGCCGGTGGCGGAACATCAGTCAGTGATTGTTTTGCGAAAAACATAGCAGGCGCACAGGCTGCCGGTATAAACTGCGGCGTATACTGGTTCAGTTACGCAAAGTCATCTGCTGAGGCTGAGCTCGAAGCCCAGGCGTGTCTGAATGCTATTTCCGGATACAAGCTTGAATATCCTGTAGTATATGACTGCGAATACAGGTCACTCAATGATAACCCTCTAAAAAACAGCAAATCCCAGCTTACTGATATGGTTCTTACTTTTTTAAATAAAATACAACAGAGCGGTTATTATGCGATGTACTATACCAACAAGGACTTCTCAGATAAATATCTTGAGCTTGACAGAATTACAAAGGACTTTGACATATGGTTCGCAGGATATACAGTATCAGAACCTCTTATCAAATGCGGCATATGGCAAAGATCAGAAACAGGTACAGTGGATGGAATTTCAGGCTATGTCGATCTCGATATTTCATATAAAAATTATCCTGCTAAAATGAAAAAATACCATGTAAACGGATATTGAAAATTATAGTATTTTTATTTTACATACAACCTTTTTGAATTTCACATTTTAACAAAAAATAAAAATCCTTCCTATCTTAAATGATACGAAGGATTTTTATTTACTTAAAATTAATTTATTTATATGACATGAGTGCCTTTCGGGTAAATGATAAGCAATGTTCCGTCACCGACTGAGATATAACCTTCATTACCTTCAAATTCGTTACTTACTCCGATAGGATAGCTACTTGACATGGTATAATTATTAAGAGTATATTTGAGTCCTGTTTCATTTACATTTTTACTTGTGTCAGTCAGCGAAAAAACAGAAATATATCCCTTTGAATCTTTTCTGAACCTGATATCCGTATTGTGAATAACAGTCATTATTTCATTTTTGCCCAGAATATATCCACGCATATTTTTTTCTGACAGCATGGAGAGAGCCTGGATATTAGCGATTGTATGCTCTGTTCTGCCGCCTGTACCGCCATATATATAAAAGGTTGAGTAGCCCTCGTCAATGCCTTTATCAATGGCAGAGAGCGTGTCGGTCTTATCTTTTATGGGATTAAGTTTTATTATTTGTGAATCGGGTATATCAGAGAAATAATCATGTGTAATATTAACTGAGTCAAAGTCACCGATAATAATATCAGTTCTGATATTATTATCCTTTAAAAAATTATACCCACCATCAGCTGCAATTACAAGATCATCAGCTTCAGGATTAAATATATCGCTTTCGAAGTGATCTCCGGCACCGACAATATAACATATTTTTGACATATATTAATTCATCCTTACGTGGTTATTATTCAGCCAATGCTGTGCAGGGGTTTCGAATCGTACCGGGTCGACCAGGCTTTTTTGTAGC
Source organism: Bacillota bacterium (assembly GCA_023458875.1). GTDB lineage: Bacteria > Bacillota > Clostridia > Oscillospirales > Ruminococcaceae > HUN007. Next base: position 4,037 of record JAEWXO010000050.1, read on the forward strand.
CTGGACTTCGCTCACATACTTGTCTCACTTTATGGTATGACTGAATAGTAGCTTACGGATTAGTTGAGGAAGACTGGTTATCTGACAGACCGATATCAATAAGTGATGAGGCGTCTGACATAACCTTAGGAAGTTCACCGTTCCATTTTGTAATCTGTTCATATCTGATTATCAGTTCTGTGAGAGAGCTGCTGAGCAGGTTATTTGCTTCTGCCTGTGCATTAGCTTCTGTAAGTATTGCAGATGCAGAAGCTTCAGCAGCAATTTTTTTCTGCTTTGCATTTGCTTCAGCTATAACGATAGCCTGTTTCTGTTCTGTTTCGGTTTTAATAAGATTCTGTTCCGCAACCTGTTTTGCCTCAATCGCAGAATTAAATTCAGCTGAAAAATCAAAGTTTACAATATTGAATTTTTCAATCATTATTCCGTATTCAGAAACCTTGCTTTCAAGCGTGGTTTTTATTTCGTCTCCAACTATAGCTCGCTCAGTGATAAGTTCCTCTGCAGTATACTTTGCAGTAACGGATTTCATACTTTCCTGTACAGCAGGCATAAGAATAATTGATTGATATTCTCTGCCGATTTTCTGGAATATGGTTGCTGTTGAAGCATTTCCGATTTTGTAGTTTACAGCAATTGTACTGCTTACTGACTGAAGGTCCTTTGAAACAGCAGTTGCTGTTGTCTCGTAAACCTGTATTTTGTTTGACATAACCTCAACGTTCTGAATAAACGGAAGTTTTAAATGGAATCCTTCCTGATAAATATTATCCGAAACTTTTCCGAGTGTAAGTACGACGCCTGTATTTCCTGCCGGAACAATTGATATTGATGATGAAATAATTATTACAGCAGCAACTGCAGATATTATTCCTAATGTTAGTCGTTTCGATGCCTTTGAAGAAGGTCTTGTGTTTACAAATTTTTGTCCGTTGTCTTTCATAAAATATTTCCTCCGAATATGTACTTTTAAATTTTTAATATGAGGTTGTTATCTCAAGTCTTTTAATTTTAAATATTGGTGCCTGAAAATCTACGTTTAACATTCGCTTTACTCGTTTTGTTTTATGTCTTTCTTTTGTTTTTCTTTTGTTTTTCTTTTGTTTTTTATTATTTTTTTATATTTTGTATTTGTGTATATCAAGTCGCTCGTATTCTTGTTCCATCTGACTTTTTATCTGGGAAGATTGATATGCAAGAGTCATGATAAAAAGCGTATTTTCCAGGATTTTTTCTTGTTTTTTTACGTAGTTATCATTGTTTTTAATCATTTCTTTAATTGTAACCCGTATAGGACCGGATTCAAAAATTCGCTTTTCATCCAGTTCACAGATTATTGAACAAAAGATGTTGTATAAATCAATATCCGGGATTATGTCATCAGAGGTATCTTCAACTTTACCGTTAATATAGTTCATTAATACCGCTATATTTTCAAGCTGCATTGTTCCGCGCAGCATATTAATAAGCAGGATTCTTATAAGCTGTACCTCATAATATTTTTTGCCGGGGATATTTACTACCCATCCTCTTTTGATCCAGTTCTGAATTGTTGAACCTCCCAATCCAGTAAGCTTTGAAAGCTGCGAAAGTGTAAGTCCTCCTGTAGCCTGGAGAATCGGCGAAATGAGTGAAAATGCTTCTGTTTTTACTTGCTCCGAGTATGCTAATGTTGTGCCTGGTATCGTTTTTATCATTTTTACGGCTCCTTCACGTGAACTTTAATTTAATCAATTAAACTTTAAAGACGTTCTAACAACCTTTAACATTAATCACATAACCCTTTCATGTGATGTTTTAATTATATCATAAGTTCATATGAACCGCAATGTCTAAAAAAATAATTTTTAAGCGAAATATGGTTGTTTTTTTAAAATAAATTACAAATACTCTTTATTTCTCTTGTTTTCTCTTTTTTTCTTTGAATTTGATTTTTTTATTGACAAAGTTATTAAAAATACATTATAATTTATATGTAAACGAATATATAAACAGAAAGGGATGTCCCAAAAAATGAAAAAGCCGTTTGTCAGCAAGGAAAAAATTGAGGAGATATCGCAGACAATTCCTACACCGTTCCACATCTATGATGAGAAGGGGATAAGGAAAAATGTCAGAAATCTTTTAAAGGCATTTTCTTGGAATAAAGGTTACAGAGAATATTTTGCTGTAAAGGCTACTCCGAATCCTTTTATTTTAAAGCTGCTGCAGGAAGAGGGCTGTGGAGTAGACTGTTCGTCGCTTACAGAGCTTATGATGAGTGAAGCATGTGGTATTACCGGAACAGACATAATGTTCTCATCTAATGTAACACCTGCGGAGGATTTTATACTTGCCAAAAAATTAGGATCTATAATTAATCTTGACGATATAACACATATTGACTTTCTGGAAAAAACCGCCGGAATACCGGAAACAATATGCTGTAGATTTAATCCTGGCGGATTATTTAAAGTAGAAAATGCAATTATGGATACTCCGGGCGAAGCCAAATACGGGTTTACAAAGGAACAGCTCATTGAAGGATATAAAATACTGAAAAATAAAGGCGTAAAGCGATTCGGTCTCCATGCATTTCTTGCAAGTAATACTATAGCAAATGAATATTATCCTGCGCTTGCAAGATTACTCTTTGAAGTTACGGTTGAGATAAAAGAAAAAACAGGGGTATCTGTTGATTTTGTAAATTTATCAGGCGGAGTAGGTATTCCTTATAAGCCTGAAGAAAACAAGACTGATATATTTGCAATAGGCGAGGGTGTACGCGAAGCTTTTGAAGATGTACTTGTACCTGCCGGACTTGGAAATGTATCGATATTCACTGAGCTTGGCAGATTTATATTAGGACCATACGGACATCTCATTACAAAGGTAATTCACCAGAAGCACACTCATAAAGAGTATGTAGGATGTGATGCATGTGCCGCTAATCTTATGCGTCCTGCAATGTACGGTGCATATCATCACATAACTGTTTTGGGAAAAGAAAATAAACCTTGTGATCATAAGTATGATGTTACAGGCGGTCTGTGTGAAAATAATGATAAGTTTGCTGTTGACAGAATGCTGCCGGAAATAGAAACCGGCGATTATCTTGCAATTCATGACTCAGGTGCGCATGGCTTCTCTATGGGTTACAATTACAACGGTAAGCTTCGTTCAGCTGAGGTATTATTAAAGGAAGACGGAAGTTTTGAGAAAATAAGACGTGCTGAAACACCGGATGATTATTTTGCAACATTTGATTTTACAGGTCTCTTCAAATAGTTTAATAAAAAAATATAATAATAAAAGGTTATATACACTGGATAAATGTATATAACCTTTTAATTTTAAATGTTAATATGATTTAATTTTTTATAGCTCACTGGTAGCTTTTTTTCTTGAACGGTATAGAATTTTCTGCTCAACTTCAATATCTTCTGAAGGTGTAAATGTCTGGTCACTGACTTCTTCCCAGTTACTCCATTCGCTCCAGTCAGATACAATCTCTTTTTCAAAGTGGTAGATTGTTTCTTTTATTGAGCGTCTTTTATACATAAACCATTCGGTTTCAGATGATCCGAATTTCATGGCATATGATTTTCCGTTTATAACATGTGTGCTGAGAAATACGTTACTTGTGAGTGAATCACCGGCAGGTGTCTTTGAAATGCTGTCATTTGCAAGGCGCCAGTTCTTTACATCAGGCTTAACGTTTTTCTCGGATATTACTTCACTGTACTGCCAGTTGGCATTTGAAAGATGATTGTTAAAGAAATTTGCAACATCAGGGCTTGAAAACGAGAGGTTAATCGAATTTACAGAGTCAAACCATCCTGCATATTTAAAGCCGGTAACTTTACTTATTATCTCACATGTGTTGTTCGGTTTAATGATATCAGACGTATAATACAGATCTTTTACCCACTCTGTATATTTATATGTTGTACCGATAAGCTTATAATCTTCAAATTCAGATATATTTGATGTGTCACGTTTATCAATAGTACGTGTTCTGCTTCTTTTTCTGTAGAGGGTTTTTGATTCTATTATGTACTGGTTTGAAGGAATAAGCTGATTTTCACTCCATTCAGACCATGTTCCGGCACTGACTGTAAGTGTAATGGATGATTCAGGGAGCACTTCAGCACCAGATTCAATACTCTGAGCTAATATTGTGTCGTAGGATGCGTTATCTGTAACGTAGATAAAATCAGGCTTAAGGCCTTTTAAAGAAAGGATTCTTTCAGCTTTTGATTTATTTTGTCCTATAAAATTAATGATTTTTTCCGTTCTAGGCTTTTTAGGTTCAACCGGTGTTTCAACCTTTTCCTCGGCATTTAATGAAGAAGGGTCCTTGGATGAAAAATCAAGAGAAGAAAACTGGTTATCCGCAGGCTTCGCTTCAGAAGCAACGGCGCTCTCTTCAATAATTTCTTTACTGCTCTTTGTATATTCCATGTATGTAATTGTATTTTCGGATGAAGAATCAGATTCAGAAGAGTGGATTTCGATGTTTCTTTGAGGAATGTTTATAACATGTTCAAATGCATTCTTTGAAATCTTTTCTAAGCTGCCTGATTTGGAAGACTCGATGGTAGGCAAATCCGGCTGAAAATTTGTATAGATACTGTCTGCTTCAGATGACTGAGAATCAATAAAGGTTTTTATTGATTCTTCCTCAGACTCATATGAGCTTATATTTGGTGGTGTAATTATTGTGCTTAAATCATTTGCATCCGGCAGAACCGGGGTAACATTCTGAACAGTGGTTTCTTCTTCCTGTGAAGAAAGCTTCTGACTGTAAAACTGCACTGGTTGCGGATTGGATGTTGGTATTGAAGTATTATCAAATGTCTGAACAGAAGGTGTGGTTGTCTGAATATCCTGATCCTGCATTGATTCTGATGAATTGTATTTAACAGATGTCGGTTCACTTTTCTTTCCTGTCAATGAAAATTTTGAATCAGTTGACATCCATGCTTTTTCTCCTGTTTTGAGGTTTGCACCGCAAAATCCGCAAAAGTTCATCTGATTTTTTTTGCTTTTTATAATTTCTCCGCAATTAGGGCATTTCATATTATATAACCTCCAATAATAAAATAATATACTATATAAAATTTTATCATGTTTTTAATATATTTTCAACTATTTTTTATAAAAATGATAAAAAAATTTATAATAATATTTTGTGCATTGTGGAAATAATATAAAAATTCCTTAATAATAAAAACAAAAAAATTAAAATAGTATGTTAAGAAATCCCATTACAAAACCGAGAAATCCTCCAAGTATAACCAATGCATTGAGTTCTTTTTTTGTTATTGACATAATAAGCTGTTCAAGATCAGGAAGCTCATATTCATTTATTTTCTGTTCAACGATTTCCTGAATATTAAACCCATGAAGTATTTTGGCAATCTGTTTATTTATTACAAGTGAGTATAAATTCCATATACGATCATTATAGTCAGGGAACTTTGATGTCATTAAATCAACAAACTCACTTATTGATTTGTCTTTAAGCTTTAAATATTCGGAATCTATCAGGTCAGCAATAATATCAGGAGCTTTATCCTTGATAAGGTTATTTACTTTTGATACTAAAGAATCACGTGCAGAATGAATTGCCTTTGATGCAATACCGCCTATCATATGATTGGCGTTTTTTACAAGCTCTTCGGCTGCAAAGTCCACAAGAGTCGCTCCTACGTTGCTTGCTATCAGTTTTTCGGATATACTTTCGGCTATTTTATGCTTTACGGTACTTTCTTTTTCATCAATATCATTAAGTAATCCCTTTGCATCCAGATATTCTGATAACAGCTGTGTATTTTCAGAAAGAGAATGAATCTTTAAGTCAATATATGACATCAGTTTCCTCTTTGTTTCATCTGAAAGCAGAGTGTTCTTAATAGTAACGTTGTCGAGAAGCTCGTTTCCGACAACGCCGCCTATTGCTTTTGCAATTCTTGGGCGTTCTTTGGGAATAAGTCCCGGAGTAAATGGAAGCTTCAGCTTTCCGATATATATTGGCTTCCATGGCCTGAAAAGCATTTTTATTGCTATATCATTTGTGATAAATCCTATTACCGCACCTATAATCGGTGCAGATATTATTTCATAATTCATGTTTTGAACATCCATCTTTCTTTATGTGTTTAAATAAATCGCTGACAAAAATAGAAATAATGATATACTGAATTTAATGCTTGGGAAAAGTAAAATCTGATTTGTCAGCTTTTTTCTACTACATCTTAGTAATATTTTATTTTTATACTTTATTTTTTGTTATTATTTCGATTGATTCAGAAATATTGACAGCTACATTATCAACAGCGGTAATGCATTTGTCTATGTTATAGCCTGATTCGGAATTCTTGGTTACAGTCTTTTCGAGGTTATGCAGAATTTTTCTTATGAGATCAAGCGTACTGCATATTTCAGCAAGTGTTTCATGAGAAACACCCTTAGGATTGTTACATGCTTCTATCATTTGCTCAATAACAGAATTGATTGTTTTTGCAGCATCAGCAGTTTTGCTGTTGTTTGTAAATATTGCGACAGCCTCTTTGCGTATTGCTGTAACGTTATCAGACATGACAGGCATGTTGTCATTTATGACTTTTACCATATTGGTAATTATTTTACGTATTTCTGCAATCTGAAGTGAATCGTTTTTAGGAAGGTTTCTTGCATAGTATATGCAGTTTTCTTTTATATTTGTTTTGTGGAAAATTGATATTGCCATATCGGTACATGTTTTATGACCACATGCATGACAGTTGATTTCTCTTTCGTCATTTGTCAGCTTGCACATTGAATTGAAAACATTATTCATATCATTACTTGTCGGCTGTGGTTCATATTTTGATTTGGATATGTATTGCCTGCAATAATCCTTCAGAGAAAGCTCTTTGTCGAATTCTTTGAAAAGTCTGTCATTTTTGTTAAGGATCCATGTACCACCGCGTCTTTTTTCTGCATCCTTTTTAGTAATATCAACTACACGGGTAATATCAGCAAGAGAGATTTTTTCGCCGATTCCTATGCCAGCGTTGCATCCGTTGTCACAGTTGAGTACCTCAAATACATCTTCAGCATGTTCCTCTTCAATCTCCATGTAATCGCAGAGCTTGTCATATACTCTGCTGTGACCGTCACATACGGCAATATTGAGGTCAGGTCTGTAAAGGAGAAGATTATCCTTAAGACCGCCCGGCTTAGGATACAGCGCACCCATAAAGCCTTGTCTGTGAGAAAATTCAAACACTGAGCCCTGACCTGTATTTGAAAATGTAATTTTTCTTTTTTCAAAATACTCTTTCATTCTGTTGAATGTTACGTTGTATTTAATGATTTGCGTATCCGCAAACTCGCCCTTTTTTGCAATACAAGGACCAAAATATGCAAAATCAGCAGTATCTTTAAGGCGTGTTTTTGCATATATGGCCATACATGATTCGGGACTGTGGACCGGTGAAAGTTTTTCCAAAAGCTTGTTGTTGTGCTTTTCAATATAGCTTACAATTGCAGGACATGGCTGAGAAATATATTTTCCTACAGCATTTGTGTTTATCGCATGTAATTGTGCCCATGTGGCAATATCAGCACCAAATGATACGTCGTAAATTTTACGGATACCCTGCGTATAGAACCAGCGGAGGACGTCCTGCCATACATCTTTAAATGCAACTTTGATTGAAGGATCAACCAAGAGAGAAACCTGACCCTTTTTTGTATACATATCCTCAATAAAATCCTCGTAATCATCCAGGTAATCTCTGGCACCATGGGCACAAACTCTAATGCACTCGCCACAATTTATACACTTGTCAGGATCAACACCAGTAAAGGTTTTTCCATCAGGCGTTACCTTGATTACACATGCTTCTTTGACCGGACATACACGTATGCAAGCATTGCAACCTATACATTTTTGTGGATTTACAGTAATAATTTCCATGTGCATATTAGGCCATACTAATGTAAAATCAAAAGTACAGCCAATCCTCCTTTGACATAATAAATATAATAATATAATAACAAAACAACGTTCAGAATAGCTTTAATATGTTTTAATATAATATAAGATAACAAATCAATAAAGAACAATAAATTATGAATTAATTGTAACATATTTTATATATGGTGTCAAGATTGTGTTTTAATATATTTATTTTTGTTTTCCGTAAAATATGAGTCAGAAACGCACATATTTCCGTATTTCAGTGCTGTTTGTGAAATTATGCCTGTGGAAAATAGAAACATAATATGCAGATAATTCATTGGAGTGTATTGTATTTAAATACCATTTAAGGAAGCGGGTGTGCGGATGTTTCACTGGCTGAATTGTATGACGGGAATCTGTCGGTTTTTTTTGAAATTTGTTCTGCTATGATATTATTATCTTTAATGTCTACTAATATTTCTGAACCGGGCATTATACTGTTTTCAAGAATTTTTCTGGTAATGAGATTTTCTATTTTATTTGATATTATTCTTCTGAGAGGTCTTGCACCGTATTTTTGTGTTTCCTGGTTGTTTGATACGTATTCTGCAACTGCTGTAGTGTATCTGAGTAATATATTTATTTTCCTGGCACGGTTTACAAGCTCGTCAAGAAAAAGTATTGATATTTTTTTAAGGATTTCAGGTGATAACGGATCAAACAGGATAATGTCATCCATACGGTTCAGAAGCTCCGGTTTAAAAAAACGTCTGAGCTCTGAAAGCATTTCTTTTTTCATAAGGTCATTATTCTCTGTATTCTGAAATCCAAGGGCAACACCTGAAGTTTTATTGTTTGTGCCAATGTTTGAGGTTAGTATTATAAGAGAATTTTTAAGGTAAATCGTTCTTCCCTGTGAATCCCTGAATGAACCGTCATCTGTAATCTGGAGAAGAAGATTAAGAATGTCAGGATGAGCTTTTTCAATTTCGTCAAACAGTATTACAGAGTAAGGCTTTCTTCTTATTGATTCTGCAAGCTGGCCGCTTTCTTTGAAGCCTACATATCCCGGAGGAGAACCGATTATTTTTGATATTGAATGTGACTCCATATATTCACTCATATCAAGTCGTATCATATTATCTTCACTGTCAAATATGGCTCTTGCTATTGATTTTGCAAGCTCGGTCTTTCCTACACCGGTAGGTCCTGCAAACAAAAATGCACCTATAGGACGCTTTTCGTCCTTAAGGCCTACACGATTGCGCCTTATTGCTTCTGATAAGGCTTTGACGGCATTGTCCTGTCCTATAATAGTTTTTTTAAGTTCATTTTCAAGATTCAGAAGCTTTCCGCTTTCCTTTTTATTTATACTGCTTGTAGGAATTCCGGTCCATGCAGATATAACATTTGATACATCTTCGGCGGTTACTTCTATTTTATGATATCTCTCGCTGCTGTCACTTCTGGCATTTATCTCTGATACCTCTTTTCTTAACATATTTGTAATATCGGTTTCGAATGATTTTTCTTCATTGATTTTTTTTGAGTTTCTTATTATTGCATGTGAACATGCCTCGTCAATTATATCTATGGCTTTATCAGGAAGAAAACGGTCGTGAATATACCTCTCAGAAAGAGTCACAGCCTGATGAATAATACTGTCCGGTATATTTACCATATGAAAATTTTCATAGCTTGGCTTTATTCCGTTAAGGATTCTGAACAACTGTTCTTTATCGGGTTCATTTATTGTGACAGGCTGAAATCTTCTTTCAAGAGCGCTGTCTTTTTCAATATGCCTGCGGTATTCGTCATAAGTTGTTGCGCCTATTATCTGAAGTTCTCCTCTTGCAAGCTCAGGTTTAAGAATATTTGCTGCATCGATTGCCCCTTCTGCTGCGCCTGCTCCTACTATAGTATGAATTTCATCTATAAATAATATGATATCTTTATTTCCTGTAACTTCATTTATACAGTTCTTTATTCTTTCTTCAAAGTCGCCTCTGTATTTTGCGCCTGCAAGCATTGAAGGTATATCCAGTGAACAGATAAATTTGTTTTTCAATGCAAACGGAACATCTCCCTTGACAATAAGCTGTGCCAGTCCCTCAACAATAGCTGTTTTTCCTACACCTGCTTCACCGAGAAGACATGGATTATTCTTTGTTTTTCTTGTCAGTATCTGTATAACACGTTCTATTTCTTTTTCACGGCCTATAACAGGGTCAAAACCCTTTTCAGATGCTATTTCAGTAAGATTTTTTGAATATTTACAAAGAGAAGGATAAAGATGCTCGTCAATTTTTACATATGATGAAGCTGATGACGCTGACTCAATTGAATTTATGCTTTCACATTCATTCCTCAGGCGACTGATGTTGGCACCGATTGATTTTAATATAGAAGTACCGCCGCATGACGGGTTTTTTAACATTGCTGTCAGAATATATTCTGTACCTGTAAGGCTTGCGCCTGCACTATGACTTTCAGTTATTGACTCAGAAAGAATTTTTCTGAGTGCCGGTGTCAGATCATCTTCGCAGAGGACTGACGGAATACCGTCTCCTATTGAAAGTTTCAGTCTCTGTATAACCTTCTTTTCAGTAATATTATTATTTTTTAGTATTGCACATGCAACGTTTGAACCCTCAGTAAGAAATCCTAATACCATATGCTCACTTCCAACAAATGTATGGCCTAGCTCTCCGGCCGACTTGATGGCGTATTTTAATGATGAAATAGCTTTTTTGGTAAAATCATTAATGCTGTACATATAATATCCTTCACTTTCAAATAATTTATTAATTCATAAATATATATTTAATATTATATACCATTTTAAATAAAAAATATGTAAAATATATGTGCTGTAATCACAAAATGTAATAACTTTTTTTGGGGGTTTTTAGTGAATAATATATTATTAAATACTAAAAATGAACTATGCTGAATTACCGCTGTTACTATTAAGCCATACGTATAAGTTAGAATTATACATCCGAAGGTAAAAGGCGCGACTGGAAAGCCCGGTCGACTCGCGCTGAGCCGAAACCCCTTGATTTTTTAATGTTCAATAATAAAAATAATAATAATGCATCGTTTGTTCTGCATTAAGCTAAAGCAAACGATGCACTATTTATATATAAAAAGCCTTTAAAATATGCTTTGTCAAAGGCAGGTCACGGCAGAAGCAAGTCTGCACCTCTGATAAATAACTGCATATATAAATGCTTATTATATTTTATGCAGTTATTGATTAAATGCGACAAGGCAATATAATGTAATTTGTTTTATATATTTATTACTTTAAATTGTTAAATTGTATAAATTAGAGCGCGATTTAACACTTTAAACTAGTGAAACTTAAGCAATTTTTAACCTGAGTCGAAAAAAAACGTTAAAAGGCTGGAAATCGCTTCAGTTTTAATGTATAATATATTTAAGGAAAGATTCTTACATATTCAGATATGGAAGTGTCATCCTTCAATCATAACAAAGCTGTTTTGTAATATTATCAGGACAGCAGTTAAAAAATAATTTATAAGGAGTGTTTAGAGCAATGGGAATAGAATTCAGCAGAAAACTGCCAGTGCCAAAGGAGATTAAAGAACAGTTTCCTTTATCTGATCAATTAAAATCATTAAAAGAACAAAGAGACAAAGAGATCAAAGACGTCTTTACAGGAAAATCCGACAGATTTTTGCTTGTAATAGGACCTTGCTCAGCGGATAATGAGGAATCTGTGCTTGATTACGTAACGAGACTATCAAAGGTTCAGGAAAAGGTCAAGGACAAAATAATTATTATCCCGAGAATATATACTAACAAGCCAAGAACAACAGGTGAGGGCTATATGGGAATGGTACATCAGCCGGACCCGTCAAAACGTGTGGATCTTCTTGAAGGAATTATATCAGTAAGAAAACTTCATACAAGGGCGATGGCTGAATCAGGACTTACATGTGCTGATGAAATGCTTTACCCTGAAAACACAAGATATCTTTCGGATTTACTCGCATATATTGCAATTGGTGCCCGTTCTGTTGAGGATCAGCAGCACAGGCTTGTAGCCAGCGCCATGGATATACCTGTAGGAATGAAAAATCCTACAAGCGGTGACCTTAACGTTATGCTTAACTCAATCAAAGCTTCACAGCTCGGACATACGTTTATATACCGCGGATGGGACGTTACATCTTCAGGAAATCCTCTTACCCATGCAATATTAAGAGGAAGCGTTGACAAGTATGGTGTGTCACATGCAAATTATCACTATGAAGATATGGTAACTCTCTTTGAATTATACAAAAAACGAAACCTCGAAAACATGGCTCTTATAGTAGATGTAAATCACGCAAACTCAGGAAAACAGCCGCTTGAACAGATACGTATATGCAAGGAAGTTCTTCACAGCTGCAGACATTCCGATGACATAAGGAATATGGTAAAGGGACTTATGATCGAGAGTTATATTGAAGACGGCGCACAGAAAATAGGCGAAGGAATTTATGGAAAATCAATTACAGACCCATGCCTTGGCTGGGAGAAGTCAGAACGCCTCATAATGGATATCGCTGACTTACTTTAATTCTTTGTATTTAGTTCTTCCAGGGTTCAACAATAAAAATGAAACAAGCCATAACATTCTTCACTATGAAGATTATGAGATGGCTTGTTTTTTTATTTCTGTTATTGTGTTTTTTTCCGCACAGTGCTATAATTAAAAAGCATTTTGTAGTTTTTAAGTTAAGGTAGGGGGATATGACCGAAGGTTAGAGGGGCGATCGCAAAGCCCGGCCGACTCGTGCTGATTCGGAATCCCTGTCTAATTAATAACTTAAACATTACTGGATAATAAAATATCTGATACAAAGGGAGAAATAAATGTGAACGCTGTAAGAAAATTTATTAAAAAAGAACCTGTGCTTACTATTGCCGGTATTGCGGCAATAGTATCAATGTTTTTCATAAAACCCGATAAAGAATACCTATCATACATAAATTATTCTGTAATAATATTATTATTCTGTCTTATGCTTGTTGTTGCCGGGCTTATGAATACGCACCTTTTTGATATTATTTCATCAAAAATGATGAAAATATCCGACAGCAGCAGAGGAATTACCCTGATGCTTATCAATATTACTTTTTTCAGTGCTATGCTTATTACAAACGATGTAGCTCTTATAACTATTGTTCCTCTCACAATAGGCCTGTTTCCGGAAAATAAACGCGGACTCCTCATACCCGTTATCGCTATGGAAACTGTGGCGGCAAATCTGGGAAGCATGATGATGCCTTTTGGTAACCCTCAGAATCTGCACCTGTATTCATTCTATGAAATGGACCCCTTTCATTTTATCATGACATTGCTGCCATTCGGATTATTAAGTCTTGGTTTGGTAAATATCACAGTATTTATAATAATAAAAAATAAAAAAATATGTACAGAAAATAAATCAGCAGCAGTGATTGAAAACAAAAGGGATTTCTTTTCATACACCGCACTGTTTATTGTATGTATTCTTACCGTTCTCAGGCTTGTTAATATTTTTATATGTTTATTTGCTGTAATTGTTGTATTCCTGATAACTGACAGAAAACTGTTCAGAAAGGTCGACTATAATCTGCTTCTTACATTTATAGCTTTTTTTGTTTTTGTGGGAAATATAAGCCGTGTTGAAATAATTAAAGAGAAGGTTTTTGAATTTATAGACGGAAGGGAATTCATGCTCGGTGTTGTTGCAAGTCAGGTAATAAGCAATGTACCTGCTTCTATCATGCTTTCAGGCTTTACCAGACATGCTGATGAGCTTCTTATCGGTGTCAATGCCGGAGGACTCGGAACACTTGTAGCATCACTTGCAAGTCTTATATCCTATAAATTCTATGCCGCAAACAAAAACGCTGATATAAAAAAATATCTTATTGTATTTACAGATATCAATGTTGTCTTTTTGGCAGCACTTATAGTATTATTCTTATGTATTTACTGAGATCTGATTATCTGTTAAGAATAAATGTCATAAAATTAAGATATGCTGCGAAAGTAACCCATAAAAAATACGGTATCTGAAGTTTTCCGGCAGTTTTATTTATTCTGCGGAACAGAATTATCATAATAAAAATCAGAATCCACAACAATAAAATCCATAAAAATGACACCAGAAAAAGACGTTCATTAAAGAAAATAACAGGCCATATGAAATTTACAGCAAGCTGTATAAAGTATACCGTCAGTGCCTGTTTCTTTTTCGGAGAGCCGGAAATAAAGATAATATAGGACGAAATACCCATAAGCGTAAACAAAATACTCCATACCACCGGAAATACAAATCCGGGCGGAGCAAGAGAGGGCTTGTTTATTGTTTCATAAAAATTTGACGAATCCTTTATAAATATTCCGGAAAGAAAACCTGTTCCAAGGCTTATCAGCAGACTTAAAATGAGTGGTTTTATCCGAAGCTTTGCGGATTTATACATTTTATATCACCTCAGTAACAGAATATGCTTCAGGATGTGCGTTTTATTCATCATAGAAAATAAAAACCGATAACACAAGCATTTTGTGTTATCGGGGGTAGGTGGAAAATATATGAGATATGGGTTAGGGGGCAAACATTGGATTTAATGTAATTGCAATAATCATAGTAGAACAAAGCTCAACTAGAAATACAACAGAAAACATCTTTTGCTTTGAATATGTGTTTAAATCAGTGTTTCTTTAAATATTTTTAATTGCATTCCACAACATATCACGTCCGGAGTAATTCCAGTAACGTATATCCTGCTCAATAAAAAGCCATTTCAAGGTTTTTATTATTAATTCTGATGTATAACCTGTGTTAAAGTCAATGTCAATCTCGGAGCCGTTTATGGGCTCGCAATTATATACTTTTTCTAATACTCTAAATAGATTATTATATTTTTCTCTACAGAGTATTTTTTTCTCACTTAAATCATTTATAATGTCGTTGTGCTTAGGATAATTACGTTTTCTTCCGCCAGTGTTGAAATTATAGTTTTCAACACCAACAACAAAGTCAAATCCATTATAAAGATTTGCAGGTCGTCTAAGATAAATCCTATTACCATCGCTGAGCGTTTCAACATAATAGGTATATCTGCTTGCTAGTGTATTGACATATTCATATATAAACTAAAAATTATCCAGATCAGGATATAATGAAATCAATTTAACACGAGCATCTTTAGTAGAAAATTGCCAGTTGACCTTTGCATTACTATTATTTCTATCATTTTCCCATACTGCTAACTGCTCT
>JAEWXO010000051.1 GCA_023458875.1 Bacillota bacterium
GATGAGACTCTGCATATGCTTGAACCTGTTCTTACCTACAGGGCACAGATAAATGACGGCACTGATATTACCAAAGCCATATCGGCATTCAGAAGGCTTGAATCAGAGGATCCGTCACTTCATATCATGTGGAATCAGCAGCCGGGGGAAATTCATGTACAGATAATGGGCGAAATTCAGCTTGAGGTACTGAAACGCCTTATGGCTGAACGCTTTCAGATAGATACGGATTTTGTACATGGAAATATTGCATACAGGGAAACGATAGCAAATGCAGTCGAAGGTGTCGGACATTATGAGCCGCTCCGTCATTATGCCGAGGTTCATCTTCTTCTTGAACCGGGTAAACCGGGAAGCGGTGTTCAGTTTTTTTGCGACTGCCGTGAGGACGACCTTGATAAAAACTGGCAGCGTCTTATAATGACAAATCTTCATGAAAAAGTCCATATCGGTGTTCTTACCGGATCTCCGATAACAGATATAAAAATAACACTTATAGCCGGACGTGCACACATAAAGCACACGGAAGGCGGAGATTTCAGACAGGCAACATACAGGGCAGTCCGTCAGGGACTAAGATCCGCAGAAAGTATTCTGCTTGAACCGTTCTACAGCTATGTACTTGAAATCCCAAGCGAATATACAGGCCATGCTATTTCAGACCTTACACGTATGGAGTGTACTTTCTCCACACCTGAAACAACAGGGGACACAACAACCATATCAGGTAAAGGACCTGTATCCACAATGCGTGACTATCAGACCGAGCTTACCGGTTACTCCAGAGGACAGGGAAAGCTTATGTGCAGCTTAAGCGGATATCAACCATGCCATAATACAGGTGAAATAACAGAGCTTATAAACTACAGCTGTGACAGTGATACAGAAAACTCCTGTGATTCTGTCTTCTGCTCACACGGTTCTGGATTTGTAGTAAAGTGGGACAAGGTACACGAGTATATGCACATAAACACCGGAATTTTTAAAAAACAGCAGGAATGCAATGAAGAACCTCAGCCAAAACAAAAAAATCCTGCCGGAACAGAATTCAGCAGGAATATTGATAATGAAAAAGAACTTATGGACATTTTCGAAAGAACCTATGGCAAGGTGAACCTGGAAAAAAAGAAAAACGCTTTCAAATCAAAAAAGGAAGTTCAGACCTTCCGTACATCGTATTCTGCAAAACCTCTGCCGAAAGGCCCGGAATATCTTCTTGTAGACGGATACAATATAATTTTTGCATGGGATGAGCTGCGTAAAATAGCTGCTACAAACCTTGATCTCGCAAGAAGTATGCTTATAAATACTCTCTGCAATTATCAGGGTATACGGCAGTGTAATATCATACTTGTATTTGACGCATACAAGGTAAAGGGAAATACAGGTGAAACTGAAAGGTTTTATAATATAAGCGTTGTATACACTAAAGAAGCGGAAACAGCAGACACATATATCGAAAGAGTTTCACATGACCTGAGTCACGATCATCGTGTACTTGTTGCAACATCAGACGCTCTTGAACAGATAATCATTCTCGGCAACGGTGCTTTTAGAATATCTGCTGCTGAATTATACGAAGAAATTAAATATGCCGAAAAATCCATACAGGATTTTATGAAATAATATCAATTCATAACTCAGTCAAAAGTTTTTCAATCATCAATTTTAATATTACTTATTTTCATTATCACCATTTTTATGAAATTACATAGCTTTAACAGTAGTGGGATATGAATTGTATTTAAGTTATTTTTTTTATTATTTTAATTATGATATTGACAAAAAAAAAGAAATATTGTATAATATGTAATATCAGCTGATAATTTACATGTTAATTACTAAATAATTTATTTAAAAAGGAGTTTTAAAATGAAAATAAAGAAGAAAATATCTTTAATTATCGCTTGCATGACACTAGCATCATCATTAAGTATAATTAGCGTCAGTGCGATAAATAGTTCCAGTCAATTTGGATTAAATTATTGGAAAGATAATGGTAGAACATCTACAGATACTGATTCGAACGGTAATAAATCCTATCACTATACATACTGTCAAAAAAATGGTTCAGGTGATACCAATTATATAGTAAATTCAGAAGGACACTTTTATAGGACTGATGGAAAAGATACTTGGGGATATTCGAGGGCTATCTGGTATGATAGTAAAGGCCGGAGTAAAGTAGATAGTTCCAGACAGTGGGGTTTTAATTATAAGGATTCATATGCGACAGTAACCAGTGGTTGGGGAATTCCATCTGGTTATTATGCTGAAACATATCATGGAACAGAAGTTTAATTAAATATTAAAAATGCTGTAGTAACTTCTCTGCAGCATTTCTGTTTATTGATTATTTCTATAATTTAAATAAAGAAAGTGATTAAAATAAAAATAATAAAAAAACATAAAAACGATATATTACTGTCAATAGCATTATTGTTCTTTTCATTTCTTATAAATTACCTGGCTTTTCACGCATATAATCTTTACTATATTGATACTAATACAAATTTCAGTCATAAAAGCATTTCATTTTCTATTTTATCCGATAAGGAAAAAACAAATTTAATAAGTCGGAACATACTTTGCCCGGATAATATAACGGATAAAATCTCATTTTATAAGTCATATAGTAAAATAAGCCCTTCTTTATATGGCGTTATTCGTACAAATCACTCTCTTGATATTATATCAGGTAATGATTTTACAGAGTCTGATTTACTCACCGGAAATTCACATCTTGCATTAGCAGGAAAAGATGCAGGAAAAATAAATGATATTGAAAATATTCGTTTAAATAACAACGTTTATAAGATAAAAGGAATATTTGAAGACAATAAAAAGCCTTCAAATAATTTCACGATATATATTTCAGAATCCTCAGATGAAATATTGTGTGATGATTTATTTATTTTAGACGGAAAGAAAAGCAAAGAAATTGAAAAAGCTTTTGAACTTATAAGCGATTCTCTATCACAGAACGGTTATCTTGCAAAGAGAATAGTTCTCGATAAAATCAATCCTTCTAATTTCATTCGTTTTCAAGCACCATTAGTTGTTATATATTTTTTTACTGTATTAATTCTTATATTTTTAAATTTTATTATGTCAGTATTCTGGCTGTTTTCAAATCAACGTGAAATAGCTGTATTAAGGCTGGTAGGAAGAAAATCTTCCGGAAAAATTCTAAAACGATATATTATATATACATTTATATCAAACGTTATAGGTACACTTATTTCATTTACTCTGTACAGAGACACTGAACTTTTCTGGGTATGCATAGTATCAATATTAATAATGGAATTACTTGAATTAGTATCACTGTTACTTGGTCTTGCTTACTTTAAAATCAAAGATGCAAAATACCTTCTGGAGATTGATTATGAATAAAATAAAAAATGAAATATTATTCTTTTTCAGCAGGAAATTTTTATTTTCCCAGCTGATTGTAATACAGCTTGTCATATGTTTTACAATATGCATGTTTTCTATATGTTTTCAGGATAATTCAAAAGCAGGTACAAAAAAGTTCAATACAAAATATAATGAAAAAAAATACTATCAGCTGGCAGATAATTTCATTGGTGAAAATGAAGATTTTTTAAAATCAGATGATGCATTACAAAAATTAAAATTATTTTATCGGAGATTAAAGTCATCAGATTGTTTTACTTATGCAGAAATATATGAACAACCTATATTCTTTAAAGATTTTAAGGGATCAGATATGTTCTACGATGGGTATCAATACGGTAAAATTCGCAAAGACGGTGATATGTCTTCACTAAATGCACTATGGTGCGGATATGATGCTGCAGATATTTTTGATTTTGATATTGAATCAGGCTCATGGTTTGATGAAAAAGAAATTAATAAACCATATGTAAGTCAGATTCCTGTTGTTTTAGGAAATTCTTATAAAGAATTATACAAGACAGGAGATATTATCTACGGAGATGGAATGACTAACCGCGAAGATAGAAATAATACTTTCAAAGTTATAGGATTTTTAAAACCCGGAGCCACTGTTGTATCAAGATATCAATTTATTAATCTTGATCACTTCATAATCATGCCTATGAATAATGATCTTAGTATTCCGGAATCTGAATCCGAAAGAGCATTTATTAAGTATTTTTACCTTATGAAAACATCAGGAGAAATTGTATCTCAGAATAGTGCCGAATATGTTCAGAAGCATATAAATGATATTTGTCAGGAACTTAATATTCATCCCTATTATAGGGTTATTAACGCCGAAAATCAGCAGGTTAGTTTTGTCTATGCGGATATTCAGCGATGCAACAGTATACTTGCAGTTATATCTGCCTTACTTATATTATTTGCATGTGTAATACTGACGATATTTGAAATAATAAGTATAAAACAAAATCTGAAATATTTTTCAATCCTGCTTATATCAGGTTTCAAATATAATGATATATTGAAAATTCTATTCGGACAAACAATTATTTTTCAGCTGGAAGCATTATTTTTTTCAGTATGTGCATTGATTATCTCATGTAAATTTGTAGATATTCAGATATATTTCAGATGTTTTATTATAGTTATTGCGGTTTCATTTTTTGTCACTGTAATATCTGTTTTTATATCCTACATAAAGTTTTTAAAATACGATCTTACAGAGTATCTGAGAAAGAGGTAACTACATGATAATATTAGAAAACATTGTGAAAACTTATGGTGCAAAAAATAAATTTGAAGCTTTGAAAAACATTAATATAAATATAAAATCAGGAGAAATGACTGCTGTCATGGGTAGAAGCGGCTGCGGAAAATCTACACTCATAAATATCCTCGGAGGACTTACTTTATACACATCAGGTAAATATTTATTTGAAAATAATCTTCTTAAAAACAGCAATAATTTCATGTGCAACTTCAGAAGAAATAATATAGGTTTTATTGTTCAGAATTATGCTCTTATAAATAACAGAACTGCTTTTGAAAATATAGCCGTTGCTTTAGATCATCCGGATAAAAAAAAGATTATGAATATTGCACAGGAACTCGGAATATCAGACATATTGGATAAATTTCCTTCAGAAATGTCAGGAGGAGAATGTCAGCGTACAGCCATAGCACGTGCTGTGATAAATAATCCAAAACTTATTCTGGCAGATGAGCCTACAGGTGCTCTTGATACTGAGAACGGAATAACTGTCATGGAAATAATCAGAAGCCTTGTTGATAAAGGTACTACTGCTATCATTGTTACACATGATAATCAGATAGCAAATAAATGCGATAAAATTATACATATGAAAGATGGCATGATTATTTAGCCTATTTATTTTGATTAATATAACGACTAAAAAGATGTCACCTGCATAGAAAAATATAGCTTTCCATGACTTTTATATATCAGTTTTAAATTTCTAAAATTCAGAAACCTAATTAGAGTTTGTAAAAATCTTTTTATCTGAGGATTATCAAAATAAAAAGATTTCGTGGTGTATCTGGTTTTTTACAATAAACAAATCTTCATACAGATCGTATTATGAGAAAAAATATCATTGAACGTCAAACATATCCCTGTATTTCGCATATTGTTTTGAGGTAAGTCCCCAGTCAAACGCTTTTCCGTCATCGATTTTACTGTTGCTTATTTTCATTATTATCATCATTTCATAAAAGATTATATATGTTTTAATCTATTATAGCTCTGCTTTTAAAAAAGCAGAGCTATAAATTTTAGTAAATTTTTTGCCTATCTCCTTGCATTGGCAAGCATAAGCTTTATTCTGTTCTCCTGGTTTACCTTCGTAGCACCCGGATCATAGTCTATAGCTACAATATTTGCGTTAGGGAAACTTTCCTTTATAACTCTGGACATGCCCTTTGCAACTATATGATTCGGCAGACATCCGAACGGCTGTGCACAGATAATATTTTCTGTTCCGGAAGCAGCAAGAGCGGCCATTTCAGCTGGAATAAGCCAGCCTTCTCCCATTTTTACACCCTGATTTATATATTTATCTGATTCACGTCGCATATGTTCAAAGTCGTGCGGCGGCTCAAATACACCATGTTCTTTTATAATCTTTATCATCTGCTTCTGTTTTCCGTAAATAATATCATAGCCAAGCTTAAATGTAAATGTCCCCTTGTTCTTAAAGCCGTATATTTTTCCGTCATTTACGTTATTTATTGCACAGTACAGAACAAAGTCAAGTAGTGAAGGCATTACTGTTTCACAGCCCTCACTTATCAGAAAGTCCTCAAGATTGTTGTTTGCAAGAGGCGAATATTTTACATATATTTCGCCGACTATTCCGACCTTTATCTTTTTTATCTTGTTTCTTTTTATTTTTGCAAAGTCATCGAGTATTTTCTTATATGTCTTTGCTGTTCCTAAGAATTTATTTTTAATAAAATTCTCCTGAAGAGTTTTCTCCCACTGTTGAAGAACCCTGTCAGTGTCTCCGGGTATCATTTCGTATGGCCTGCACTGATTGTACAGGAGCATCAGAAGATCACCGTAAAGCACTGCAAAAAGAAGCTTCATGATTATAGGTACAGTAAGATGGAATCCGCCTTCCTTTTCAAGTCCGCTGAAATTAAGAGAAATAACCGGAACCTGAGGATATTTTCCCTTCAGTGCCTTTCTTAAAAGATGAATATAGTTTGAAGCACGACAGCCGCCTCCGGTCTGAGTCAGCATCAGCGCAGTCGTATCAGGATCATACCTTCCGCTGTTAAGTGCCTCCATAAACTGTCCTATTACGAGCAGTGCCGGATAGCATGTGTCATTGTGAACGTTTTTAAGACCTTCATCTATAACTGTCTGCGTTGATGTCTGAAGAAGCTCCATTCTATAGCCACAGTTTCTCAAAATGCTTATAATAAGATTAAAATGAATAGGCAGCATGTCAGGTACAAGTATTGTATGAGTAGCTTTCATACTGTCATTAAAGATAGGATACTTAGGCAAATTTGTCACTCCTTTTATTATTTTGAAGCTGCCATAAGACTTCTTAATCTTATTTTAGCTGCTCCAAGGTTGCTTATTTCATCTATTTTAAGCTGAGTATACAGTTTTCCTTCTTTTTCGAGTATTTCCCGTACCTCATCTGTTGTTATTGCATCTATACCGCATCCGAATGAAACAAGCTGTACAAGCTGCATATCCGGATTTTTTGTGACATATTCGGCTGCTTTATACAGTCTTGAATGATATGTCCATTGGTTGAGCACGTCAAGCTCAGGGAGATTTCCGAGGTCACATACACTGTCCTCAGTCACAACTGCCATTCCAAGACTGGTTATAAGCTTGTTTATACCGTGGTTTATTTCTTTGTCAATATGATAAGGACGGCCTGCAAGAACTATAATTTTCTTTCCCTCAGCCCTTGCCTGTGATATGATTTCCTGTGCCTTTGCCGAAATATTTTTATGAAAATCCTCAAGTGCCTCAAAACCCTTATTAAGCGCCGATTCCACCTGATTTTTCGAAATATTATAATTCTTAAGAACTTCTGTCATTACATCCACAACATGCTTACGTCTGTTAAGATCCATATATGGAATTTTAAAATTATCATCGTTAAGCTCAGTAACATTTGCCTTTAAAAGCTCCGGATAATATGCAACGACAGGACAGTTGTAATGGTTATCGGTATCACCGTCATCAAGGTTATAGCTCATACATGGATAGAATATAAAATCAACATTTTTTTCGAGCAGATCTGCAATATGTCCGTGCGCAAGCTTTGCCGGATAGCATACGGTATCAGAAGGAATAGTCTGCTGTCCCTTATAATACATCTGCCTTGAGCTTTCTGATGAAATTACCGTTTCAAATCCCAACTCAGTAAATATCTTTGCCCAGAACGGCAGCTGTTCATAAAAACCAAGCACCATAGGAATTCCTACTCTTGCAAGAGGTGTACTCTGAGGTTTTAATTCTGTTTTCATAATAAGGTCATACTTGTATTCGTACAGACAGCTTCCTGCTGTTGTATCTTTAAGACCTGCACCTTTTTCACACTTGTTTCCGGAAATATATTTTTCACCGTTATTGAATGTTATCATGTTAAGATTACATTTTCCCGTACATCCGCCGCACTGAAATGCTCTTGATGTGTATGAAAAATTCTCAAGCTCTGACTTACTCAGAAGGTTTGACTTTCCGTCTGACTTTTTCTTAGCGTAAAGTGCCGCGCCGAATGCACCCATAAGTCCTGCTATTGCCGGACGTATTACATTTCTGCCAAGCTCTTTTTCAAAAGAACGCAGAACCGCATCGTTTAAAAATGTTCCGCCCTGAACAACGATATTTTCACCAAGCTCAGATACTGATTTTGCACGTATTACCTTGTATATGGCATTTTTTATTATTGATGACGAAAGTCCTGCCGAAATATCTTCAACTGTCGCACCATCCTTTTGCGCCTGTTTTACACTGCTGTTCATAAATACAGTACATCTTGAACCAAGATCAACAGGATTTTCCGCAAAAATTCCGAGGTTTGAAAATCTCTCTATATCGTAACCAAGAGCCTGTGCAAATGTCTGTATAAACGATCCGCAGCCTGAAGAGCATGCTTCATTAAGCATTATGCTGTCGATAGCACCGTTTTTTATTTTAAAGCATTTTATGTCCTGTCCGCCTATATCAATAATAAAATCAACATCAGGACAGAAAAATGATGCTGCCTTGTAATGTGCAACAGTTTCAACTATACCGAAATCGATATGAAGTCCTGCCTTTATCAGATCCTCACCGTAGCCTGTAACAGCAGAGCCTGCTATTGTGATCTTTTCATTTGCAAGACTGTATATCTCTTTAATTTTCTTTGAAATCCTGTCAAGAGGCTGACCCTTGTTTGAAGCATAATACTGATACAGAAGTTTTCCTTCAGGAGTTATAAGAACCATTTTTGTTGTTGTGGAGCCTGCATCTATTCCAAGATATGCATTACCTTTATATGTTTCTATATTTTCATATTTAAGGTCATTTTTCTTGTGTCTTTCAATAAACTGTTCATACTCTACCTTATTATTAAAAAGTCTTTCACCTGTAGCAACGTGGTCCGAAGATACTCCGTTATTGATTTTATTTATTATTTCATCAGCTGTAAAATATTCGCCCTCACTGTTTCCGGCAAAAACAGCTGAACCATATGCTACGAAAACAGGCGCTTCTTCAGGAAAGCGGGCTGTTTTTTCATTTAACCCGAGTGTTTTTACAAAGGCATTTCTGAGTCCCTTCTGGAAAAAGAGAGGACCGCCTAAAAACAAAACATTTCCCTCTATCTTTCTGCCCTGTGAAAGTCCGGCAACTGTCTGATCAACAACAGCCTGAAAAATACTTGCCGCTATATCTTCTCTTTTTGCACCCTGATTTAAAAGCGGCTGAATATCAGACTTTGCAAAAACTCCGCAGCGTGAAGCAATAGGGTATATCTTTTCTGAATTTTCGGATAATCTGTCAAGCTCATCAGTCGTAATTCCCAGAAGTGTTGCCATCTGGTCTATAAATGCACCGGTTCCTCCGGCACACGAGCCGTTCATACGCTGTTCTACTCCACCGGTAAGAAATATTATCTTTGCATCCTCACCACCAAGCTCAATAACCACGTCCGTA
Organism: Bacillota bacterium; assembly: GCA_023458875.1. Lineage (GTDB taxonomy): Bacteria > Bacillota > Clostridia > Oscillospirales > Ruminococcaceae > HUN007. Next base: position 9,617 of record JAEWXO010000051.1, read on the forward strand.
TCAGGATAGCTCTCCTTTACCGCAATAAACGCAGCGTTTACCTCCTGAACAAACGGCAGATCCGATGAATTTGCAAGTCCTAGTCCTGCTGAGCCTGTAATAGCCAGACGGAAAACACAGTCAGAATATTTTTCCTTTATAATATCAAGCTGCTCTGCAACCGTTTCTTTTATTTTCGAAAAGTGTCTCTGATATTTTGAATATAAAATAGTTTTGTTGTCGTCTGTAATAACTGTTTTTACCGTAGTTGAACCTACGTCTATTCCCAAAGAATATTTGTTCATTAACTATACCTCATTTTAAAAAAACTTTCAGTTAATTAATATTATAGCATTAATCAAGAGAAATTAAAAGTATTTTTATTTAAATACCATATTTTAATTATATAATTTTTTTGTTATAATAATATATAACACTATTAATCCACACCATAAAGTGATGCAGATATGTAAGCGAAGTCCAGTCGACCGCAAAGCCCGGTCGACTCCTCAGAGTCGACATCTCCATCCACATATGGGCTGAATAGTAACGATATCATTTGAAAGGAAAGAAAAATGCAGAATTTAAAAGTCACAAATCTCAGAATAAAATCAGAAAAAATTAATAACTCCGGAAGCATAAGTATAGTTCAGCTTTCAGACCTGCATAAAAAAAGCTTCGGAACGGATAATATAAACCTGATAAACGCTGTAAAATCCCTTAAACCTGATTTAATATTTATAACAGGTGATATGGTTAGCCGTGATATTCTGAATTTATCAGATTTTCAACATTTAATTTCCGAATTGTTGAAAATCTGTCCTGTTTATTATTGCATAGGAAATCATGAGAAGGATATTGAAAAGATCAATCCAAAGCTATATAATCAGCTGATTTCATTTCTTTCCGCGAGTCACATACATATTCTTGATAATAAAACAGAAAAAATAAATATAAATAACATAAAAATAAACATTTCAGGAATCACACTTCCACCCGAATGTTATAAAAACAACGAAAAATACAAAAATCTTCACAAATTAACTGCCGGTGAAATTTCTGATATTATAGGAACTTGCGACGACTCCTTTAATATTCTTCTTGCACACAATCCTGTTTTCTTTGACGCATATGCAGAATACGGTGCCGACCTTATCTTTTCAGGGCACATTCACGGCGGATGTGTACGTCTTCCTTTTTTAGGCGGTATTCTTTCACCTGAAAGAAAATTTTTTCCGAAATACACCTCCGGAATCTACAAAAAAAATAATTCTTCCATGATAGTATCACGCGGTCTTGGAAAATTTCGTGTTTTCAACCCTCCAGAAATAATTTTTCTTGAACTTTACTGATATTTTTTTAATAATTACAGATAATAATAACATAAGAGTGAGGCAGATATGTGAGCGAAGTTGCAAGGCAACCGGAAAGCCCTGCTCGCTTCCTCAGAAGCAAAATTAAATTTCTATGAAAGAGAGAATTATTATCTATGAACATTACACCAAAACAGTACAAAAAAATGTCGGAACAGGCTTCTCCGAACTCTAAAAGCTATATAAATATACCTGTGGCATTTTTAGTCGGAGGACTTATATGTACAATAGGACAGGCATTTATAAACCTGTTTGAAAACAAAGGACTTGAAAAGGATGCTGCAGGCACATGGACCTCAGTTATTCTCGTATTTTTAAGTGCTTTGTTTACAGGATCAGGAGTTTATGAAAAAATTGCAAAACACGCCGGGGCCGGAACGCTTGTCCCTATAACAGGATTTGCAAATGCCGTTGTTTCACCTGCTCTTGAATCAAAGACAGAGGGATACATCCTTGGCGTAGGTGCCAAAATATTTTCAATAGCCGGTCCTGTTATACTTTACGGTACAGCAGCCTCATTTATATACGGGATTATCTATTATTTTATTTCATAAAAATATAAAAAGCTGTATCGGGTTTCATACAAAAGCCCGATACAGTTCTTTTTTATTTTTCAAATATAAGAATAGGATATGAGTTATCATGATCCTTTACTATTTCCGGATTTTCGTCTGCAAAGCTGAAAATCTTTTCGGCAAGTCCGGCATTAAGAAAATCCACAAGCTCTTTAAGAGGCTTTTTCATAAGCTCTGAACATATCGGTGCTATGGCTATTACTCTTTTTCCGTTGAAATTCATTATCCGGAACGGCCATATCCTGCATTCAAAAGGCTTCCTGTCGCCGAGCCGGCAGCCTGACTTATGGTCAAGTGCCGGACATACGAACAGCTGATTTTCATCAAGCTTTTCCTTGCTTATTTTCATTTTAAAGCAGTTTCCGAAGCTGTAAAATTCAGCTTCGTTATCAAGCTTTTTTATTTCATCCACAGTTCCTGCGTCAAGAACAGGTGTTTCCCATATGTCATAGCTGTCAAATATGCAGCACAGCCTGCACTCTGCGCATGAACTGCTTTCCAGTATAGATTTTATCATTTCATTTACTCTTCATCATCAGGAGCTTCAGAAACCTCTATAACCTCGTTCTGCTCTTCCTGTAACGCCATTATTTCTTCTTTTTGAATTTCTTCATCTGATACCTGCTCAATAGTTTCTATTTCGGCAGTATCATCATGCTCTGCTCTTGTAAATGTAACTACCTTGTTGTCATCTGTGACTCTCATTACCTTTACGCCTGTTGCATAGCGTCCCATAATTCGGATATCACTTGTTCTTATTCTGATAACAACACCATCAGAAGAAATAAGAATAATGTCATCCGTATCATCAACAACCTTTATGCCGCATACATAACCCTTATCATCCGAAACCTTGTAGTTAAGCAGACCGTATCCGCCTCTGTTCTGAATCCTGTAAGAAGAAAGATCTGCTCTTCGTCCCAGACCCTTGTCGGAAACCGTAAGAACCGAAGCGCCTTCTCTTACTCTTGCTATTGATACAACATAATCATTATCATGAAGCTTTATTGCCTTTACGCCATGAGCTGATCTTGAAAGAGGACGTACCTTATTTTCTTCTATCCTTATTGCAAATCCGCCGTATGTTGCTATGAGAAGCTGTGCATCACCGTCTGTCATACGGACTCCGGCAATCTCATCACCTTCATCAAGACCTATAGCTATAAGTCCGTTTTTACGGACATTTTTGTATGCCGAAAGATTTGTACGTTTTATCTTTCCGTTCTTTGTAACAAGAACAAGGAACTTATTATCCTCAAAGTCAGCAGCCCTTATCATTGCGGCTACCTTTTCACCCTCGCCAAGAGGAAGCAGATTAACTACATTGAGGCCTCTTGACGCCTTTGAACCTTCAGGTATTTCGTAACACTTCAGCTTGTACATAACACCCTTGTTTGTTATAAATAAAATATTATCATGAGTTGAAGCTATAAACATTTCGTTTACGACATCTTCTTCACGCTGCTTCATTCCGCTGACACCTCTGCCGCCGCGCTTCTGTGTCTTATATACATCAACAGGCATACGCTTGATATATCCGATATCTGTATATGTTAAAACGCAGTCACTGACAGGGATAAGATCCTCAATATCAACCTCACCGCTTACGTTTTCAATCTTTGTACGTCTGTTATCGCTGAATTTTCTTCTTATTTCTGCAAGCTCATTTTTAATAACTTCCTTGATTTTTGTTTCACTTGCAAGTATTGATTCAAATTCTGCTATTTTAATATTAAGAGCTGCCAGTTCATCAAGAATTCTTTGTCTTTCCATATTTGAAAGCTGATAAAGCTGCATTTTTGCAATTGCCTCTGCCTGAATATTGGAAAGTGCAAATCTTGTACATAATTTCTCTTTTATTTCACCGATATTTTTAGAGCTTCGGCAGATTTTTATTACTTCGTCAATATTGTCTGCTGCAATAACAAGACCTTCGAGTATATGAGCTCTTTCCTGGGCTTTTCTGAGTTCAAATATCGTTCTTTTTGTTATTACCTCTATCTGGAACTCTATATATTTTTCAAGCATCTGCTTAAGAGTGAGAACCTTTGGTTCGCCGTTTACAAGTGCAAGCATTATAACGCCTACAGTATCCTGCAGCTGTGTAAATGTAAAGAGTTTATTAAGGACTATCTGTGCAATAGCGTCTTTTTTAAGCTCTATTACGATTCTCATTCCTGTTCTGTCAGATTCGTCTCTTAATGTATGAATACCCTCCACTCTTTTTTCTTTCACAAGGTTTGCCATATTTTCTATAAGTCTTGCCTTGTTTACCATGTAAGGAATTTCGGTTATTATAATGCAGGTTCTGCCTTTTATCTCTTCAATTGATGTTTCAGCCCTGAGAGTTATTTTTCCGCGTCCTGTGGCATATGCTGCTCTTATTCCTGCGCGGCCCATAATAATACCGCCTGTAGGGAAGTCAGGAGCTTTTATAAACTCCATTATCTCATCAAGTGTTGCTTCAGGATTTTCCATAACAAGATCTATAGCATCTATTACTTCGCCGAGATTGTGCGGAGGAATATTTGTAGCCATACCTACAGCGATACCGACACATCCGTTTACAAGAAGATTTGGAAATCGTGATGGCAATACTACAGGCTCTTTAAGTCTGTCATCATAGTTTGAAGTATACGGTATGGTTTCTTTGTTTATATCTGTCAGCATTTCAACTGAGATTTTTGACATTTTTGCTTCTGTATATCGGTATGCAGCAGGAGGATCCCCATCCACACTACCAAAGTTACCGTGACCGTCAACAAGCGGGTATCTCAGTGAAAATTTCTGTGCAAGTCTTACGAGTGCATCATAAACAGATGCGTCACCATGAGGATGATATCTACCGAGAACTGCACCAACTGTATCAGCGCACTTTCTGTATGCCTTGTCCGGAGTCAGACCGTTTTCATGAAGTGTATATAATATTCGTCTGTGTACCGGCTTCAGTCCGTCTCTTACATCAGGCAATGCTCTTGAAACAATTACTGACATTGAGTAATCAAGAAATGATTTTCTCATTTCTTTTTCTATATCTCTTGGTATTACCTTTGAATTAGTAAAATCCAAAATTATCAAGACCTTTCCTTATGATATTTTATTTATTTTCAGGAGTAAATTTTGTATTTTTAAAGCCATTCTTTAATATTTCAATTTCTTCAGGAGTAAATGATTCCTTTGGAATAATATAAAAATTTCTTTTGATAATATATATAATAAAATACTTGCTTTTCTCAAGGATTTTTATGTTTCCGGCTGAAAAATTAATCACAGTCCTTGCAATTTTATCATCATAATCATGATTTTTTTCCTGGAAAAATGAATCATCAGTGTCATTATCCGCGGAAATATCAGATAAATCTTTTTCCTGAGACTCCTCTTCATTTTCAGAGTCCTCTTCAATTACCGTTCCGATATCTATTCTGTCAGAATACAGCTCTGCTATGTATCTGTCATTTTGTATGCCTTCAATTGAACCCAGAAGTTTTTTACGTATCATCAGTGGGTTAAGCCACATTCCTCCTATCATAAACAGGCAGACAATAATAATCATTATGCATACTGAATTTTTCGGGTCCTCTGCAAGAGGAAAGGTATACAAAACTGCGATTAATCCGAAAACTGATGTCATTAATATGTTTTTAGGATATACAAATTTTTTTTGAAAATCTTTGAATGCACTTGCAAACATATCCATAGGAATACTGTAATTTTTTGATAATATTGGTTTATCAGCCATTTTACTCTCCTCTTGATATATCAGATATCCAGGTTCTGAACATATCTTGCGTTTTTCTCAATAAATTCTCTTCTCGGTGCTACCTTGTCACCCATAAGAATCGTAAATATCTCGTCTGCCTTTACGGCATCCTCCATATCTATTTTTATGATTGTTCTTGTTTCAGGATTCATAGTTGTATCCCATAGCTGATCCGAATCCATTTCACCAAGACCTTTATATCGCTGAACCTCGACCTTGCCTGAACCGCCGTCTGAATATTCTGCTATATATTTATCACGTTCTTCGTCAGAAAACGCATATTTAAAGCTTTTTCCTTTTGATATCTTAAAAAGAGGCGGCTGCGCTATATAAATATTTCCGTTATCTATAAGCGGGCGCATAAATCTGAAGAAAAATGTCAGAAGGAGTGTTCTGATATGTGAACCGTCGACATCGGCATCGGCCATTATTATTACTTTTCCGTATCTTAATTTTGAAATGTCAAAATCCTCGCCTATGCTTGTACCAAGTGCGGTCACAACCGGCATAAGCTTTTCGTTTCCGTAAACCTTGTCTATTCTTGCCTTTTCGACATTCAGCATTTTTCCCCACAGAGGAAGTATAGCCTGATATTTTCTGTCACGGCCTTCCTTTGCGGAACCGCCCGCTGAATCTCCTTCGACAATATATATCTCAGTAAATTCCATATCTCTTTCTGAACAGTCGGCAAGTTTTCCCGGGAGTGAAGCGCTTTCAAGTGCATTTTTTCTTCTTGTAAGTTCTCTTGCCTTTTTGGCGGCTTCTCTTGCTTTAAGAGCTGCAACGCTCTTATCAAAAATTGTTCTTGCAGTTACAGGATTTTCTTCAAGATAATCCATAAGCTTCTGATTGACAAGATTTTCTATAAAAGGCTTTACTGAAGGGTTTCCGAGTCTTCCCTTTGTCTGGCTTTCAAACTCACAGTCCTTGAGTCGTACTGATATAATAGCTGTCAGACCTTCACGTACATCATCGCCGAGAAGCTTTTCTCCGTCCTTCAGAAGACCGAATTTTTTACCGTATTCGTTTATTACCTTTAGCAAGGAATTTTTAAACGCAGTTTCATGAGTACCGCCATCAACCGTGTGTATATTATTTGCAAAAGAAAGAATAACTGAATTATAACTGTCATTATACTGCAAAGCTATTTCAGCAGTTGATGTATCCTCAGATCCGGCAATATATATTACCTCATCAGAAAGCACTTCAAGACCCTTTGTTTTATGAATATGCTCGACAAACTGTCTGATACCGCCCTCATAATGAAGTGTTTCAGATAAAATATTATTTTCATCTCTTAAATCTGAAATGATAATTTTTATTCCGGCATTCAGAAATGCCTGTTCACGTAATCTCTTGAGCAGGACCTCATAATCATATTCTGTTGTTTCGGTAAATATCTCACTGTCGGCCTTGAATTTTACCGTTGTCCCTGTTTCTTCAGTATCACCGACAGGGCATAGTTCCTTTTTATAATCTCCACGTTCAAAACGCTGGAAAAATACATTTGATCCGTTCTTTATAGTGATTTCAAGCCATTCTGACAGTGCATTAACAACTGATGCACCAACACCATGCAATCCTCCCGCAACCTTATATCCGCTGCCGCCGAACTTACCTCCGGCATGAAGTACAGTATAAACAACGGTTGCTGCTGAAATTCCCTCTGTAGGATGAATACCTGTAGGAATACCTCTGCCATTATCCGACACTTGTATAACGTTATCAGGTAAAATGTCAACTTTTATTTCACTGCAGTAGCCTGCCAGTGCTTCGTCAATTGAATTATCAACAATTTCATAAACCAGATGGTGAAGTCCTCTTGGTCCTGTTGAACCTATATACATTCCAGGTCGCTTTCTTACAGCTTCCAATCCTTCAAGGACCTGTATTTCATTTTCAGTATATTCACAAGATTCAGGTCTCGACATTGCTTCAATTTCATTATTGCTTTCATTTCCAGTCAACTCTAAGTCCTCCTTCAATTCAAATAAGTGGCTTGTCAGGTTTTTTTACATGGCAAAGGCAGCATCTGCTGCTTTTGATCACCATAAAACCTAAGTTACAATGACCAAAGAATGATTCCCGATGCATTAAAGACGGGGAGCATCCTGCATGAGCTGTATTAAGTCATTGATTAAATAATCATACCTGCTCTTTTACGTAAGGTTGAAACTGATATCTGTGATATATATACGGATTCCTTTCCTTTTCTGTCCTTACATACTATAAAGCTTTTCGGCATTTCAAGAGACACGTTTACAATTTCTCCGTTATCAGTAGATTTTCTCAAATACTGTCTTGTATCCTTTCCCAATGATGTATTTTCTATATCGAATATTCCGATCATACTTTTATCACTTATAGAAATTTCATTTCCAAGATGAATATACATATTTTTTACTTCCCCCGGTTTGACGGATTTAATTTACAAGTCTGCCCTCAGACATCTCAAAAACATTATCACACTGATGAATTATGGCCTTATGATTACATGTTGTTATAAAAACCTGCATATCACCGATAATATTACATACAAATTTCTGCCTGTTTTCATCAAGCTCCCCCATTACGTCATCAAGCAATATTACAGGTGCTTCATTTTTATAGGTATTATAAATCTGAGCCTGTGCAAGTCTCATAACCAGCGCTGTACTTTTCTGTTGCCCCTGTGAACCATAATCCCTGACACTAAGATTGTTTATTTTAAGAATTATGTCATCGCGGTTAACACCCGTATGAGTATAGCCGAGTCTTAAATCATCAGCTACGCTGTTTTTCAGCTTGTTATAATATATTTCAGTCATATTGTTATCCGGTTCATCCGGATATTGAAAATTACTTTCATAGACATTGGACTGGTATGATATTGATAAATTTTCGGTACCGTCAGCAATTTTATTATATAATTTTTGACAGTATTCGTTAAGTTTAATCACATATTCATTACGCATATAGGAAATATATGCACCTGTCACTGCAAGCTGTCTGTCCCATATATCAAGACTGTCCGTATTTTCGTTTCCAAGAATAATGTTTTTTATTACTGCATTTCTCTGAGCTGTCAGTGAATAATATTTTCTTAAATAATTCATTGACTTCGGTTTGAGCTGACAATAGCACAGATCAATATAGCTGCGTCTTTTTTCAGGCATTCCTTTTATAAGTTCAATATCTTCGGGAAGAAATGCAACACACTTAAAATTCTCAAACAATCTGCTGCTGTTTGACTGAGGAACGCCGTTGAGAGTTATCAGCTTGTTTTTAATATTTTTTTTTATCAGCTTATAATTTATTTCCTGGGTTCTTATTTCATCCTGAAATATCAGCTTCATATTGAATTCATCGCATTTAAATCCGATATAATCTTTTTCTTTTGAACCACGGAAGCTTCTGCATCCGGTTGCAATCCATATAGCTTCAAGGAGATTTGTTTTTCCCTGAGCATTCTTACCAAAGATAATATTGAATGACTGTCCCGGAGAAAAATCTATTTCCTTTAAATTCTTAAAGCCGTCAATAACAATTTTTTTTATATACATAAATCAGCTGACTTTCATTTATAAATCAAAGAATCATTCTACGTTAATAAGAAAACCGTTATATTCAACTACATCACCCGGACGTATTTTCTTACCTCTCATTGTGCATATCTCGCCGCCCAATGAAACTTCACCGTTCTGGACCGCTTCCTTTGCAGCTCCGCCTGTTTCTGCAGCTCCGGCAAATTTAAGAAGAGAATCGAGCTTTATAAACTCCGTTTTTATTTTAATATTGAGCACTTTTTTTTCCATAATGAGCCTTTCCGGATATTAATTTTTCAGTTGTATCGGCATAAGAAGAAACATAAAGCTTTCACCGATAAGCGGAACTATTTTTACAGGTCTGTTAGGAGCGATTATCTGCATTTTTATCTTATCGGTATCGCATGCCTTAAGAGCATCAAGCAAAAATTTGTTATTAAGTCCTATTTCAATATCATCCCCGTTAATTTCAGCCGGTATTGAATCGTCAATACTTCCTATTCCGGTTTTACATCCGACCTGGAGATTTTCATCTTTAAAAATGCATTTTACAGGACTTTTATTCTTTTCGTTTATCAGAAGAGAGCATCTTTCTATGCTTTCGGTATATTCTTTTGTTTTTAAAATAATTTCAGTATTAAAATCAGAAGGTACACTTGCCTTATAATTATGAAATTCTCCTTCAAGAAGCCTTGAAACAACATAATAACCTGATATTTCAAATATTATATGCTTTGAATTGTTAAATATTCTGCATTCCTTATCCTCATCATCAGAAAGTATTCTTGCAACTTCATTAAGTGTTTTTGAAGGAACAACAAAATTAAAGTCGTTGTAACATTTGATCTGTTCGGTTCTGATTGCAAGTCTGAAACCGTCAATTGCGACCATTCTGAAAAGACCGTTTTCAATGTCAAATAATTCACCTGTAAGAATAGGTTTATTGTCGTTTAAAGAAACTGCATAATTTGTCTGATTTATCATATTTTTCAGTATATGCTGCTGAATACATATATCCTTATCATTGTCTATTTTAGGAAAGTCAGGATATTCATCTGACGGAATCGCTGAAATATTATATTTTGTCATATTGCTGGAAATTGTAACGTTTAACATCTGATCGATTTCCACGACTATTTCATCTGATGACATTCTGCGGATAATTTCAGTAAAAAGTCTTGAATTGATAACAAAGTCAACCGAATCTTCAGAGTTTACTTCAATGGTGGTTTTTATTCCAAGCTCCATATCGTATCCGGTTAACTCAAGAGAATTTTCAGAGAGTGTTAACCTTATGCCTTCAAGAGCAGCAATGTTTGATTTTGCCGGTACTGCCTTTGAAACATTTGTTATTGCTTCATATAGTAATGATCTGCTACATTTGAATTTCATTTTTTTTAATTACCGAACCTTTCTTTTTAAACAGTTAACATCATATTATTATGTAATTAAATTATAATATAATAATAAAATAAATATATTTAAACAGTCGCAGCAGTAGGGACTGTGGATTTGTTTAAAAGCCTGTTAACCTTCGTATTTAAGAGTGTGGTACTTCAACAGAGCGTTCTTGATTTATTGTTTAAATTATTAAAAACTTTTTTTCGTGTTTAAAGTCTTGAAAAGTGTGGAGTTTAAAATAAAAACTTGTTAAATAAATTCTTGAAAGTTTTTAGTATATCAACATGTATGTTAAATTCAATTTTGTTTATAATTTTGAAATCATAATCTGGCGTGTTGAAAACCGATACGTTAACAGCTGTTAACCGACGGTGCTTGCATGAGTTGAATAGTTGAAACTTTTCAACTATGTTTTCAACAACCTGTTGAAAGTATGGTTGAAAACCTGTTGTAATAATTATTATTTGCCTTTATCACGTATATTTTTTATTATATCATCAACCATTTCACGCAGGCTTGAATCTTTTTTAAGGTTATGTTCAACGTTATTGATAGCGTATACTATAGTTGAGTGATCTCTTCCTCCGAATTCAACTCCGATAGCAACAAGTGACATCTGTGTTATTTCCCTGACTACATAGATTGCTATTTTTCTTGCATTTGAAATCTGGGCAGATCTTTTGTTTGAACGTATATCATCAGGAGTTACTCCGTACACGTTTGCAACTTCACCTATTATCTTTTCCACCGTTATCGGAATAGGCTGATCGTCATTGAGAATATCTCTTATTACACTCTGTGCCATTGCCATTGTCGGTGGGCTTCCGGCAAGATGCTTCAGGGCCTTTAGTTTTTTTACTGCGCCTTCAAGCTGTCTTATATTTGTTTTTAATCTGTTTGCAATAAATTCTGATACTTCGTCAGGAAGATTAAGATTCAGAAGCTCTGCTTTGCGTCTTATTATTGCAATACGTGTTTCAAAATCAGGAATTGAAATATCCGCAATAAGTCCCCATTCAAATCTTGTACGTATTCTGTCCTCAAGTGTTTTTATATCCTTCGGAGGTTTATCGGATGTAAGTACTATCTGTCTTCCGTCCTTGTGAAGTTCATTGAATGTATGGAAAAATTCTTCCTGTGTACTTTCCTTACCGGCGATAAACTGAACATCGTCGACAAGCAGGACATCTGCGTTACGATATTTTTCGTGAAATGTCGTTGTTTCCTTTTTCATTTTGATTGCATCAATAAGCTCGTTTGAGAATGTTTCTCCTGTTACATAAATAATATTTATATCCGGGTTATTCTTTTTCATTTCGATTGCTATAGCTGTAAGTAAATGTGTTTTTCCTAATCCTGAAGGGCCATGAATAAATAATGGGTTATATGTACTTCCATTATTATCCTTTGAAACAGCCGTACATGCTGCATAGGCAAATTCATTTGACTTACCTACTATAAATGTATCAAATGTGTAGTCATATTCAGCACCCTCAAAGCTTTTTTCAAGCTGCTGGTGTTTCTGTTCAAGTTCTTCAAAGTTTACCTTTGGTGCAGGAACTTCATTTTCCTCCTGAATAGTAACAACTATATCAACATCAAATCCTAAAATTGCCTTAAAAGCCTGTCTGAATAAAGGCTCGTAATTAGACAAAAATATATCCTTCTGAAAATCAGTAGGAAAGAAAAGTGTGGCTTGTCTTCCGTCGAAACCTTTGGTTTCTATTGGTTTGATCCATAGATTGTATGCAGTTTCCTGTACCCCGCCTGAATCAACACAATACTTCTTGACACGATCAAAAAGTTCTTCAAAGGAGTTCATATAGATTTCATCCTCCTAAATTTAAATATCCCTGAATAACATTAGACTCTGAATATGTATGCTATCCGGATGTAAATATAACGTATCATTTTTTTGCAAAACTTTATTACAATTACAATTATAATTAATTATATCATACTTTTTTTTTTATTTCAAGTGAACAAATCAGTAATATTTTTTGATAACCGATTATCGGTTAAAAGTGATGAATATGTGTAAGGGAAGGTCAAAGGCGCGACCGCAAAGCCGGGTCAATTCCGTATAATCGAAATCTCTGCCAAATAAATAACTTAACCATCGTTTCTGAATAATAACGAAAAGAACTTCTTTATTTTAATTTTTAATACTTATCGTTTTTATGCAATTGTGTTATTAGAAATAAAAAATAATTATATAAATTGTATGATTAATAAATAAATTTAAAAAATTACTAAAAACACTTGACATCAGTAAATAACTTGGGATATAATTTATTATTGCAGGGCTATGTTATTAATTCATTCTTTATATATAATGAATGATAATGATGATAAGCTGCTTTATGTAGTTTTATAATAATTATTTGTATTTCAGATTAGGAGGGAATATTAAATGAAAAGAACTTATCAGCCAAAGAAACTTCACAGAAAAAAGGAACATGGTTTCATGAAGAGAATGTCAACAAGAAACGGCCGTAAGGTATTAGCACGCAGACGTGCAAAAGGAAGAGCAAGATTAACTCATTAATTTGCTTTATTATCGACAGCTTGTCAGTGGTGGAATTAAATCATCACTGGCAGCATTAATTTTTATGTGAAGAATTTTTTTATTCTTATTAAAAAAATATCTGAACTAATGTCAATGAGGCCACAAGAAAAAAATTTTGTGGCCTATTAATTTAAGAAAAGAAAATTATGGTTTATACTGAAATTTTAAATAAAAACAAGGACTTTCTGACTCTGTACAAAAAAGGCAGGTCAGTAGTATCAAAGGCAGTAGTCATTTATGTAAAGCCAAACGGACTTTCATATAACAGATTCGGAATAACTGCAGGGAAAAAAGTAGGAAATGCAGTTATGAGAAACCGTGCAAAGCGAATAATAAGACAGGCTTATTATGAAAACGAAATCCTTTTTCCGATAGGTCTTGATATTGTCTTTGTAGCAAGAAAATTTGCTACAGAGGTAAAATCAGAATATCTTAGCTCATATGTAAAAAAACATGCAATAGGTGCAATAGAAGCATTTCTTGTAGATGGAGAAACGAAAAAATGAATACTTTTTTTGTATTTATAAAAAAGATTTATCTTATTCCGTTCAGATTTTACAGGAAGTACATTTCTCCTTTTACGCCTCCGTGTTGCAGATTTACACCGACATGTTCAGCATATGCAATTGAGGCTATTGAAAAATTTGGTATCATCAGAGGTTCTTTAATTGCTGTAAAGCGTCTGATTCGCTGCAATCCGTTTTTTAAAGGCGGAATTGACAATGTACCTGATAAATTCTGTCTGTTCGGAAAACGAAAAAAAAATGGAGGAGATAATATTTGAAAATTTTAGGTTATCCTTTGGGATGGATAATGTATGGCATATATAGCTTCTGTAAAGACTATGGCTTGTCACTTATAATATTTGCACTTCTTACAAAAATGCTCTTGCTTCCTTTAAATGCAAAGAGCCAGCGCAGTTCAGCAAAAATGCGCGCCCTTGCTCCTAGAATGGCAAAAATAAAAAAAAGCTTTGCAAATAATCCTCAGCGTATACAGCAGGAGCAGATGAAGCTTCAGAGTGAAGAGGGTGTAAGCCCTATGGCGGGATGTCTGCCGGCACTTGTACAGTTTCCTATACTTTTCGGTATAGTTGACGTTGTGTACAAGCCTCTTACACATATTCTCCGCTTCAGTAAGGAAACTTTAAGTTCTGCTTCGGAACTCCTTCACAAATTATACGATAACGGAACAATTACCGAACCAACAGGAATTTTAAAAACGCGAGAAGAGCTTGCACTTATAAAATTTGCCTCAGATCCTGATTACAGTCACTACTTTGAAACACTTGGCAGTAATTTTATGGACAAAATATCAGATTTCAGTGACAACAATATGTTCCTCGGATTTATTGACCTTGGTTCACAGGCAGATCTTCATCCTGGGGCATGGACAGCAGGAGCTATAGCTCTTGTTGCTATTCCGGTATTATCAGGTATTATAAACCTTGCGACTACAGTAATTTCTCAGATACAGCAGAAAAAGAATAATCCTGCAGCTGCAACAATGGGAAGCATGAACGTCATGCTTTATGGTATGTCAATATTTTACATCTGGTTTTCATTCAGTATTCCTTCGGGTGCTGCATTTTACTGGACAGTGTCAGGTCTTCTCGGACTGATACAGATGCTGGTATTCAACAGGTACTTTACGCAGGAAAGATGTGAAGCAATCCTTGAGAGCGACAAAGAAAAAAATAAGGGTAAAAAACCGGGCTTTATGCAGACTCTTATGGCTCAGCAACAGGAATCAATGGCCTCACAACAGTCTGGAGGAGGCACTCAGGTCAGCAGTTCACGTGCTGCCAGAGGAGATATGTCAAAGTCAGAATATAATGAAGCAAGCAGAAACGCTATTAATGAGGCCAGAAGACGCATGGCTGAAAAATACGGTGATGAATACACAGATGAAAATAAATAAAAATTAAAATTTTTTTATCAGCGGAAAAGGAGTGATTGAAATGAAAAAAATATTTGTTGGAAAAACAATTGAAGAAGCTAAGATTATGGCGGCTGAATCGTTCGGGGTAGAAATGGACAGGATATCATTTACTGTTCTTGAGGAACCTAAAAAATCCCTTTTTGGAAAATTAAAAGGAGATGCAAAGGTTGAGGCAGAATATACTGAGGTTGAAGAATTACCTGAAAAGAAACCTAAATTTACAGGAAAAAAATCTGAAGAAGCTGTCAAATATATTATGAATATATTTGACAAAATGAATGTTACTGCAGAATATACTGTTGAGGAAAATGAAGAAGGGGCATCAATAAACCTCAAGAGCACCGATACAAGCTTTATCATAGGCCGGAGAGGCGAAAATCTTGATGCACTTCAGTATCTTACATCAATGGTATGCAACAGAATCGATGATGAATATTACAGGGTAATCCTTGACAGCAACGACTACAGGGAAAAGCGTAAAAAAACGCTTGAAGATCTTGCTAAGAAAATCGCCAGAAACGTTATCAAATCAGGCCGTTCCACTGCTCTTGAACCAATGAATCCATATGAAAGAAGAATAATCCATTCTATGATTTCTGAAATAGAAGGCGTATCTTCACGTTCAGTTGGTGAAGAACCATACAGAAAAATAATCATTTCATCAACCAACAAGAAACCTGATAACAGATACAATAACGGCAATAAAAAAGGTGACAGATTTAAAAATGATAACAGAAAAAACAAAAATTATGAATCAAAGTCACTTGATTTAAAGACAAGCTTTGAAAAAGACTATAAAAAACCTAAGCCGGAAGACGATATAAAAGCCGGTTTATATGGAAAAATTGAAGTATAAAAAAAATTTTCCCCGGTGATTTTTTCATCGGGGAATATAATTTAAAGCAGGATGGTGTATTATTTATATGTCAACGGTTGCAGCAATTTCAACACCGAATGCTGTCGGCGGAATTTCAGTAATAAGAATTTCCGGTGAAGACGCATTGAAAATAGCCGGAAAGGTTTTCACTTCGTATAACGGTAAAAAAGTTTCGGATATGGACGGATATACATGTGCTTACGGACAGATATCAGAATCAGGACAGAAGCTTGATGATGTGGTTCTTACAGTATTCCGTGCACCTAAAAGTTATACGGGTGAGGACATAGCGGAGATATCATGTCACGGAGGTCTGTATATAACGAAGCAGGTTTTAAGACTTGTTATTGAGGCCGGAGCAGAGCTTGCAGAACCCGGTGAGTTCACAAAAAGAGCGTTTCTGAACGGAAAAATGTCACTTACTCAGGCAGAAGCAGTTATGGATGTTATTTCTGCGGGTGGAAAAAACGAACTTAAGTACGCTATGGCATTAAAAGGTGGTGCAACATACAGAAAAATATCAGATGTAAAGCAGAAGCTTCTGAAGATTCTTGGTGATCTTGCAGCGTGGGCTGATTATCCAGAGGAGGATATTCCTTATGTTGAACCAGATGAGCTTAAAAAAGAGCTTTTTGTTATAAAAGATGAGCTTATAGGACTTTCACGTACTTATGATTACGGCAAAATAATAAGAGAAGGTATAAATACAGTAATAGTCGGTCGCCCTAATGTAGGAAAATCAACTCTTATGAACTGTCTGAGTGGATATGAAAGAAGTATAGTAACAAATATCGCAGGAACAACAAGGGATGTTGTTGAAGAATATGTAAAGATAGGCGAACTCACAATACGTCTTTCCGACACAGCAGGTATACGTCTTACAGATGATCAGATAGAACAAAAAGGTGTTGAAATTGCATACGGAAAAATAGAAGAAGCAGACCTTGTGCTTGCAGTTTTTGATTCATCCGAAATTCTTTCAGATGATGACAAACGCATAATTGACGCTCTTGTTAATAAAAATTCTATAGCCATTCTTAACAAATCCGATAAAGAAAAGATAGTTGACGACGGGTATCTTAAAAATCATTTCAGATATATAATAGAATTATCCGCAAAAAAATCCGAGGGTATAGAAGGTCTTGAAGAATGTCTTAATAAAATGTTTATTAATGAGGAGATAAAGGCTGATAACGGAATGATAGCCAATGAGCGTCAGAAGGTATGTCTTGAAATGTCACTTCAGGCTACCGTTAATGCACTTGAGCTCTTAGATTCAGGAGAAAGTCTTGATGCGGTTACTGTCATTATTGATGAGGCACTTGGAAATCTTCTTAAGCTTACAGGGGAAAGTATTACAGAGAGTGTCGTTAATGAAGTGTTTTCACGTTTCTGCGTAGGAAAATGATATCCTGTATTATGAAAGGACAGTAGTTCAGATGAAGTATGTAATAGGAAGTTATGATGTAATAGTTGTTGGTGCAGGACATGCAGGGGTAGAAGCAGCACTTGCAAGTGCAAGACTTGGATGTAAAACAGTGCTTTTTACAATTTCACTTGATAATATAAGCAATATGCCTTGTAATCCTTCTATAGGAGGAACCGCAAAAGGCCATCTTGTAAGAGAAATAGATGCGCTTGGCGGAGAGCTGGGAAAAGCAGCAGATAAATGCTTTATCCAGAGCAGAATGCTAAACAGGGGCAGAGGACCTGCTGTTCACAGCCTCAGAGTTCAGGCTGACAGAACTCTTCTGCACAATTATATGAAAAAGGTCTGTGAGAATGAGAAAAATCTCGATATAAAGCAGGCAGAAGTATCAGGCCTGATTACAGAAAACAATACCGTAAAAGGAGTAAGAACATATCTTGGCGGTGAGTATTCTGCAAAGGCTGTAATAATTGCAACCGGAACATATCTTAAAGGAAAAATTCATGTAGGTGAGTCCTCATATACAGCAGGACCTGATAATACTATCGCATCAATGAGCTTTTCGGATTCGCTTTCAGAAAACAACATTACACTCAGAAGATTCAAAACAGGTACTCCGTGCCGTGTACACAAAAGAAGTATTAATTTTGATATTCTTGAAAAGCAATCCGGTGATCCTGATATTGTTCCTTTTTCATTTGAAACTGATAAAAGCAGCCTGAAAAATCAGGTTGACTGTTATATTACTTATACAAACGAAAATACACATAAAGTAATAAGGGAAAATCTTCACCGTTCACCTTTGTATTCAGGAAAAATACATGGTGTGGGCCCGAGATACTGTCCTTCTATTGAGGATAAGGTTGTGAGATTTGCCGATAAGGAGAGACATCAGCTTTTTATTGAGCCGATGGGACTTGATACTGACGAATATTACCTTCAGGGTATGTCATCATCACTTCCTGAAGATGTACAGCTTGCATTTCTCAGAACAATAAAAGGCCTTGAAAATGTTGAAATAATGAGACCGGCTTATGCAATTGAATATGATTGCTGTGATCCTACAGAGCTTTTGCCTACACTGGAATTTAAAAATCTTTGCGGTCTTTATGGTTCAGGTCAGTTTAACGGTACAAGCGGATATGAAGAGGCGGCTGCGCAGGGACTTGTTGCAGGAATTAATGCAGCCCTTAAGATTATGGGTAAAAAACCGCTTATTCTTGACCGTGCAAGCTCGTATACAGGAACGCTTATTGATGATCTTGTAACAAAGGGATGTGACGATCCGTACAGAATGATGACATCAAGAAGCGAGTACAGACTTTTACTCAGACAGGATAACTGTGATCAGCGACTTACGCCTATGGCATATGAAATAGGACTTATAAACCGTCAGAGATATGAAAAGTTAATTAACAAGCAGGAACAGATTGAAAAAGAATTCAAACGAATAAGCACTCTTAATGTTGCGCCATCCGAGAGGCTTAACAGATTTCTTGAGGAGCATCAGACAGCGCCCATGTCAACAGGATGTAAAATGACTGATCTGATGAGAAGACCGCAGCTTAATTATTTTATTCTGAAGGATTTTGATGAGCAGAGACCTGAGCTTGACTTTGAAGTATGTGAACAGGTTGATCTTAAGATAAAATATGACGGATACATCCAGAAACAGATCCAGCAGGTTGAACAGATGCGTAAGCTCAATAAAAAAGTTCTCCCTGAAGATATTGATTATAAAAATATAAAAGGACTGAGACTCGAGGCAGTGGAAAAGCTGGAAAAATTCCGACCGTACAGTATAGGTCACGCTTCACGTATTTCCGGAGTATCTCCGGCAGATATCTCGGTGTTGCTCATATGGCTTGATCAGAATGAAAAAAACAAATAATAAGGAAGGTGTTTCATGCTACCTGAATTTGAAATATGCCGTAAAGTATTTGAAGATAACTCACTGACTCTGACTGAAGAAGTCTATAAAAAGCTTGATATATATGCTGATTTTCTTTTTCAGACAAATAAAGTTATAAATCTTACTGCTATAACAGAGCCGCTTGATATTCTTATAAAGCACTTTGTAGACAGTATTTACATCACAAAATATATTGATTTCAAGTCGGGAATGAAAGCAGTGGACGTTGGTACCGGCGCAGGATTCCCTCTTTTGCCTGTAAAAATATACAAGCCTGAAATAAATATCACACTGCTTGACGGAAACAACAAGAGGATAAATTTTCTAAAGGAGCTTTGCTGTAAAATTGATATTGAAGCCGAGTGTATTCATGAACGTGCAGAGCTTCTTGCAAGAAAAGAAGAATACAGGGAAAAATACGATATTGCAACTGCAAGAGCAGTCTCTGCTATGCCTGTGCTGAGTGAATACTGTATGCCTTTTGTCAAACCGGGCGGGATATTTGGTGCTATGAAGGGCCCGTCTGAAAATATCGCGGATGCTTCAGATGCAATAAAGCTTCTTGGCGGAAAAATATTAAGTGATATAAACTATCAGGTGAATAATGACAAAAGAAGGATAATAATTGTAAGAAAAATAACGCCATGTTCGACAAAATATCCTAGGAGTTCAAATAAAATTAATGCTAAGCCACTGTAAATACAGTGGCTTTTGTATTAATCTGTAAAATTTGATAATAATATTGTGCTGGAATTTATTTCCCGTATGATGTATAATACATACAAGGACAACCATTCAAACATTATTATGCAATCATATTTCTGAAGGGAGTAATTTTATAATGACGGCTTTTTTGAATTTTACAAAGGAGAAGCAGATAAACAAAGTAGTCCAGATTGACATCAATGATATTGTACCGAATCCTCATCAGCCGAGAAGCGAATTTGAGGGGAGCAATATTTTTTCACTTGCTGAAAGTATAAGACAGAACGGAATACTGCAGCCTTTAACTGTTAGAAAGAACGAAAATAATTACGAGCTTATTGCAGGTGAACGCAGACTGAGGGCGGCCAAGCTTGTTGAAATGCAGTATGTTCCATGTATTATTATGAACATAAGTGAACGTAATTCCGCTATACTTGCACTTGTGGAAAATATTCAGAGACAGGATCTTTCATTTTTTGACGAGGCAAATGCAATTGAAAAGCTTATAAATTATTATGGAATGACTCAGGAGGATGCGGCAATAAAGCTTGGAAAAGCACAGAGTACAATTGCAAATAAGCTGAGACTTTTAAAGCTTACTGATGAAGAACGTCTTGTAATTACAAGATATAATCTTACAGAAAGACATGCAAGAGCACTTCTTAAGCTTGGTTCTCCGGAAGACAGAATGCTGATAATAAACAGGATAGTCAAGTTCTCTCTGAATGTTGAGAAAACAGAACAGGTTATTGATGATTACATATCAAAAAACAATATTAAGGAAAGCTATAGAAAACGCAGTAAGGTTTTTTCTGATGTTCGTCTTTTTGTAAATTCTATTAACAGGGCAGTTGAAACTATGAAAGCAGCAGGGATTTCAGCTGATTCATGCAAGATTCAGTATGATGATTTTGTAGAATACAGGGTAAGAATTCCTATAGAAAAATAAAAAATGTTCCACGTGGAACATTTTTATTTCCCCCCTTGATTAAAAGGGGGAATTTTTTTTAAAAAAATGCGTTTAGGAAAGGAGAAAACTTTACACTAATTATAATTTGTGATATAATAGTATTTAGTCATTAAAATCTGAGGGGGGAATTATGTGGGCAAAATAATTGCAGTTGCAAATCAGAAGGGCGGAGTAGGAAAGTCTACAACCGTAATAAATCTGGCGGCGTTTCTCGGAAGCAAAAATAAAAAAGTTCTTTGTATAGACATTGATTCACAGGGAAATGTTACAAGCGGGTTTGGAATACGAAAAAAAACAGTAAAATATTCTACGTATGATCTGCTCATAGGAAGGGCAAGTGTTCAGGATGCAGTTATATACACTGAATTTGAAAATGTTTATGTGGTGCCTTCAACATCTGCACTTGCAGGTGCAGAAATTGAAATTATGAACCTTGACAGCAGACTCAAACGTCTTAAAATGCAGATTTTGTCATGCAAGCATGAATATGACTACATTTTTATTGACTGTCCTCCATCGTTAAGTCTTATAACATTAAACGGCCTTGTTGCAGCTGACAGTGTGCTTGTTCCGCTTCAGTGTGAATTCTTCTCACTTGAAGGATTGTCACAGCTGACAGAAATAATAAAGCACGTAAAGGTTAATGATAACCCGTCACTTGAAATTGAAGGTCTGCTTTTCACTATGTTTGATCCGAGACTTAATGTGACAAATATGGTTGTAAATGAAGTTAAAAAATATTTTCCGGATTCTGTTTTTGAGACTACTATTCCAAGAAATGTAAGACTATCAGAAGCCCCGAGTCATGGGATGCCGGTAATGTACTATGATAAAAATTCAAAAGGTACAGAGGCATACGCACGGCTTGGAATGGAGATTCTGGGCGAACCATACGAGGAAAAGAGTAAAAAGAAATTTAATCTTACATTCAAAAAGAAAAAATAAATATTTGCGAAAGTGGTGACGTTATGGCAGTAAGAAAGGGCGGACTTGGAATAGGCCTTGAAGCATTATTTGACGATAATTCTTCGGATGTTCAGGTGAAAAAAACCCTTAGAACGTCTGAAATAGAACCTAACAGATCACAGCCAAGGAAAAATTTTAATGAAGAAGCAATAGCATCTCTTGCAGAATCAATAAAAGAACACGGAATCATTCAGCCGCTGCTTGTACGCCCATATCAGAATACATATCAGATAGTAGCAGGTGAACGCAGATGGAGAGCCGCACGCATGCTTGGAATTGATGAGGTTCCTGTAATAATAAAGGAGCTTTCTGATGCTGAGGCAATGCAGGTTGCACTTATTGAAAATCTCCAGCGTGAAAATCTGAATCCGATTGAAGAAGCTTCAAGCTACAAAGAGCTAATTGAAATATATCAGATGAAGCAGGAGCATTTGTCTAAAATAGTCGGACGTTCAAGATCATCAGTATCAAATTCAATCAGGCTTTTAAATCTTCCTGATGAGGTACAGCAATATATAAAAGAAGGTCTTGTATCTGTAGGACATGCCAAGATACTTTTAGGTATCGAGGACAAAGAAATAATGCTTGAGCTTGCCGTCAGAGTTTCAGAGGGAAAACTGACAGTAAGGGCACTTGAAGCAGAAGTTATGAAGCTCAGTGAAAAAAAGAGTGATCAGATATCAGAGCAAGGTCGTAAGAAAGACAGCTATTTTAAAGAGATGGAGCTTAGTCTTAAGGACCGACTTGGCAGAAAAGTAAGCGTCAAGCAAAATGGCGAAAACAAAGGAACACTTGTACTTGAGTTTTATGACAAGGATGACCTTTTATTTTTGGCAGACAAGCTTGTTAAATAAAAAAACGGAAAGAGAGTTTATAGGTTTATGTTAGATATTAAATTTTTAAGAGAAAATCCGGAAGAAGTAAAAAAGAATATACGTAATAAATTTCAGGACGGAAAGCTTCCGCTTGTTGATGAGGTAATTGAACTTGATAAGAAAAACCGCAGCATAAAGCAGGAGGTTGAAGCACTCCGTGCAGACAGAAACAAGCTTTCAAAGCAAATCGGTGCTTTAATGGGCCAGGGTAAAAAGGAAGAGGCTGAGGAAGTTAAAAAGCAGGTAACTGCCCAGGCACAGCGTCTTGCAGATCTTTCTGAAGAAGAAAAGGAAGTTGAAGAAAAGCTTAAAAAGAACATGATGGTTATTCCTAATATTATAGATCCGTCTGTTCCTATAGGTAAGGATGACAGTGAAAATGTTGAGATAGAAAAGTTCGGAGAGCCTGTTGTACCTGACTTTGAAGTTCCGTATCATACAGAAATTATGGAGAAGTTAGACGGAATAGATCTTGACAGTGCAAGAAAAGTTGCCGGAAACGGTTTTTATTATCTTATGGGCGATATTGCAAGACTGCATTCATCAATAATTTCATATGCAAGAGATTTTATGATAGATAAAGGATTTACATACTGTATTCCTCCTTTTATGATAAGAAGTGATGTTGTAACAGGTGTAATGAGCTTTGCTGAAATGGATGCTATGATGTACAAGATAGAGGGAGAAGACCTGTATCTTATCGGTACAAGTGAGCATTCCATGATAGGAAAATTTATTGATACTGTAAATCCTGAAGAAAAGCTTCCATTTACCTATACAAGCTATTCACCATGTTTCCGTAAGGAAAAGGGTGCGCACGGTCTTGAAGAAAGAGGAGTATACCGTATTCATCAGTTTGAAAAACAGGAAATGATAGTAGTCTGCAATCCTGATGAAAGTAAAATATGGTTTGATAAATTATGGCAGAATACAGTTGAGCTTTTCCGTTCACTTGATATTCCTGTACGTACTCTCGAATGCTGTTCAGGAGATCTTGCTGATCTTAAGGTTAAGTCAATTGACGTAGAGGCATGGTCACCGAGACAGAAGAAATATTTTGAGGTAGGAAGCTGTTCAAATCTTGGAGATGCACAGGCAAGAAGACTCAAAATTCGTGTAAGAGGCAAAGACGGCAATTACTTTGCACATACTCTTAACAATACAGTTGTTGCTCCGCCTAGAATGCTTATAGCTTTTCTGGAAAACAACCTCAATGCTGACGGTTCTGTAAATATTCCTGCTGCTCTTGTTCCGTATATGAAAAAGGAAAAGCTGATACCAAATGAATAATAATATTATGGCCGCAGAGACATCTGACAAAAAAAGAGTTTATTTTTATGAATGCGACTACTGCGGTCGCTTAAAAATATCAGAAATTCTGAAGCTTGCAGCCGAACTGGCCGGTCATGATTATACTCAAAAAGGCTTCTCTCACGAATTTCTGTGGGAAAGAGACATGGTTTTTCTTGTTTCAAAGGTAAGCTTTCATATATTCGAGTACCCGCAAAGTCAGCAGGTGATAATTTCTTCAACGTGGGAAAAGGAAACCAAGGGTGCATTATTCATGAGGGAATTCGATATAAAAGATGAAAGCGGAAAGCTTCTTGTACAGGGAATAAGCGGATGGATTCTGGTTAATCCTAAGACAAGAAGAATAATTAAACCGTCAGCCTTTAATTTCGATATGCCTAAGATAAATGACAGAACAAATGCAGCTGTTCCGGTAGGAAAAATAAAATCAGAAAATCCTGTTTTTGCAGGCAGCAGAGAAATAAGAAAATCAGATCTTGATGCAAACGGACATGTCTATAATGCAGTATATGCAGATATGGCTATTGATTTTATTTCTGAACAGACATACGAGCAGAGTGTTGATAATTTCAGAATTGATTATATAAGTGAAGCAAAGCTTGGGGATATAATCGATATATATGTATCAGAACATGAAAATAAACTGACAGTAACAGGGACAATAAATGAAAAAATCTGTTTTGATACAGAATTTATATATAAATAATTGAAGGTTTTATTTAAAAATATAAAATTATTTTTAATGCTTGACAAAACAATCAAAATAGAGTATTCTAATAGAAATATATTTTTACAAAGGGAGAGTTGTTTATGCTTAGTGATATCAATCATAAGTTTGAAAAAGAGGGTTTAACATTTGATGATGTTTTACTGATACCGGCAAAGTCAGACGTTACACCAAATATGATAAAGTTAAACTCTAATCTGACTAAAAATGTCAAATTAAATACACCTATCATGGCTTCCGCAATGGATACAGTTACAGAGTCAAAGATGGCAATTGCCATCGCCAGAGAAGGCGGTATAGGCATTATACATAAGAATATGTCAATAGAGAAGCAGGTTGACGAGGTTGATAAAGTTAAGCGTTCAGAGAACGGAGTTATAGTAAATCCTTTTTCCCTTACTGAAAATCATATAGTACGTGATGCTGAAGAACTTATGGCTAAGTATAAAATTTCAGGTGTTCCTATTGTTGATAACTGCGGTAAGCTTGTAGGTATTATTACAAACCGTGATATGAGATTTATGATTGATCTTAATTCAAAAATAGGTGACGTAATGACAAAGAATAATCTTGTAACAGGCTCTGTAGGAACAACATTACCTCAGGCACAGGATATTCTTCGTAAGCATAAAATAGAAAAACTTCCTTTGGTAGATGAAAACGGATATCTTAAGGGACTTATAACAATAAAAGACATTGAAAAAGCCGTTGAATTCCCTAACTCAGCAAGAGATGACAAAGGCCGCCTTCTTTGCGGCGCAGCAATCGGCGTTACAAATGATGTTATTGACCGTGCCGGTGCACTTATAGATGCTCAGGCAGATGTTCTTGTTCTTGACTCGGCTCACGGACACAGCGCAAATATAATCAGATGTTTAAAGCTGATAAAGAAGGAATTCCCTAATATTCCGGTAATAGCAGGAAACATTGCTACGGCTGCAGCTGCAGAAGAGCTTATTGAAGCCGGTGCAGATGCGTTAAAGGTTGGTATCGGTCCCGGTTCTATATGTACGACACGAGTTGTCTCAGGTATAGGTGTACCGCAGATAACAGCAATATATGACGTTGCAAGTGTAGCACAGAAGTACGGTGTACCTGTTATAGCTGACGGTGGTATCAAGTATTCAGGAGATATAGTAAAAGCTCTTGCAGCAGGTGCAAGTGTTGTAATGCTTGGTTCACTTCTTGCAGGATGCGAAGAAGCACCGGGCGCAACAGAAATATTCCAGGGCAGATCCTTCAAGGTATACAGAGGCATGGGAAGTATGGGGGCTATGGAATGCGGTTCAAAGGATAGATATTTCCAGGATGGTCAGGATACAAAGAAGCTTGTTCCTGAAGGTGTTGAAGGACGAGTTCCTTACAAGGGACCTATCTGTGATACTATTTATCAGCTTGTCGGAGGTATCCGTTCAGGAATGGGATACTGCGGATGTGAAACAATTGCCGATCTTCATCAGAAAGCAAGCTTCGTTAAAATAACAGGGGCAGGACTTAAAGAAAGTCATCCGCATGATATTTACATTACAAAAGAAGCACCGAACTATTCTGTTCAGATTTAATAAATACAAAAAACACGGTTTTCGAACCGTGTTTTTTTGTATCCTTTTATAATACTTTGTGTTGCGCCATGCCCTAATTATGCATAGTATATAATGAGCCTGATAATCGTAATTACATGTTTAAAATCTTTATTTATGGCAATGATATAACCATAAAGCTTTAAAACATAAAATCAAAAAAAAGGCATATTAAGGGGTGTTAATTATGGCAGTCAGACGAGGTGAAATATACTATGCAGATTTAAGCCCTGTTGTAGGCTCGGAGCAGGGCGGAGTAAGACCGGTACTTATAGTTCAGAATGACGTTGGGAATAAACACAGTCCTACAGTCATAGCTGCAGCAATAACGAGTCAGAGAGATAAGGCAAAGCTTCCTACTCACATAGAGCTTAACGCACTCAAATATGGTCTTGCAAAGGACAGTGTTGTGCTTCTTGAACAAATACGTACCATTGACAAACGTCGTCTTAAAGAGCGCATGGGAGAGCTTGATAATACATCCATGCACAAGGTAAATGACGCATTGTCAATAAGTTTCGGTCTTAAAAGCTAAAATTAATCCGGACAGATATAGATATTTGTCCGGATTTTTAATTTCATATTAAAATAAAAAGTTTAAAAAGTTCTATTTATTGTTAAAGTTGAAAAAGCAGTTGATTATCGGTATAACTGCGGAAAATGCAAGAGGGACGACAAGGCATTTTCCTGAAAGTGCGGTCGTTGTAAATATGCTTCCGAGCGGAGGAAAATATATTGAAAGAGTTATTACAATAACGGACGTCAGTACAGCTATCAGGAGCTTCGGGTTGTTAAAATATTTAACGGTAAATATATTGCCGGTTTCGGATTTGCATTCAAATACATGTATAAGCTGTGAGGCTATAAGTGTAAGAAGTGCGGCAGTTCTTGCATGCTGCAAACTACCGGTCATTCTGAAGACTGTCGAAAAGCTGCCAAGCGTACATATTCCTATCATTATACCACGGAATATTATTCTGCCCATAAGTCCGCCGGAAAAAAAGCTGTCTGTTGATTTACGCGGTGATTTTTTCATTTCGTTTTCATCAAGCGGCTCCATTCCCAGTGCTATTGCAGGGAGTCCGTCAGTTATAAGGTTTACAAGAAGAAGCTGTGTCGGAAGAAGTACAATCGGAAACCCCATGAGTATTCCGGCAAACATGGTTATGACCTCTCCTATATTGCATGAAAGAAGGTAGCGTACAAATTTTCTTATGTTTGAATAAATGCAACGTCCCTGTTCAACGGCACGTACAAGTGTTGCAAAATTATCGTCAAGAAGTATAACGTCAGCTGCCTGCTTTGTAACGTCGGTTCCCGTAATGCCCATTGAAACACCGACGTTTGCTTCCTTTATTGCAGGTGCGTCGTTTACTCCATCACCTGTCATAGTAACTATATGTCCCTTTTTTTTATAGGCCTTTACAAGTCTGAGCTTGTGTGACGGGTTAACCCTGGCATAAACCGAATAGTCTTCTATAGTATCAAGCAGCTCCTGTTCGCTTAGCCTGTCAAGCTCGTCACCGGTTATGGCTTTTTTGTGTCTTAATATGCCCGCCTGCTTTGCAATGGCAACAGCAGTATTTTTATGGTCCCCGGTTATCATTACTGTTTCTATATTTGCATACTTACATGTGCGTATAGCTTTTCTTGCTTCTTCACGTATCGGGTCGATCATGCCTGTAAGTCCCGTAAAAACCATTCCGTAGTCGCAGTTTTCAACATTGTCACATTCCTTTGTTGAAAACGCCAGAACCCTGAGCGCCAGGTCTGAATATTCACAGACTTTTTTTTCAATGAGCTTACGGACCGATGGTGTGAGCGGACGTATTTCACCGTTTAAATCTATAAACGAGCATTTTTTAAGTATTACATCTGGTGCACCTTTTGATATGTATTTCTTTGTTCCGTTGTCAGACTGTACGGTAACTGTCATGCATCTTGTTTCCGAATCAAACGGTATTTCACCGACGATTTTATATTTATCCATGAGATTTTCAGCTCGGATATTTCCCTTTGCTGCAGCAATAAGCAGTGCTATTTCAGTCGGATCACCTGCTGTATTCCATTCCCCTGAGGATTTTACAGAGGCACGGTTACGGCTGTTTATACTATGCGGTGTTGAAATTTTTGCATTATTGCAAAGTACGCATGATAAAAGCAGACTTTTAAGTGAAGGAATGCTTAAGGGATTTGTCATATTTCCCTCAGATGACTTTATTCCGCCGGATATCCTGTACCCTTTACCTTCAAAAGTGAAATCCTCAAGATTTGTAAAAATATTTGTAACGGTCATACGGTTTTCCGTTATTGTTCCTGTTTTGTCAGTGCAGATAACGGATGTACAGCCTAAAGTTTCTACGGAATGAAGTCTGTTTACAAGCGCCTTTTGCCTGAGCATCCTGTTTACTGCGAGTGCAAGGGCTATCGTTACGGTGGCAGGAAGTCCTTCAGGAATAGCCGCAATGGCTATAGTAATGCCTGTCATAAGCATAGTGAAGATTTCTTCACCTCGGAGTAATCCGGCAAGAAAAACTATAATGCATACTGCAATACACAGAAGGGCAACTGATTTTCCGAGCTCGGCAAGACGTTTCTGAAGAGGTGTAAGCTCCTCTTCAATGTTTGATATCATGTCCGATATATTACCCATCTGTGTACCTGTTCCTGTTGCAATTACCTTTGCACAGGCATGGCCTTTTGTTATGACAGTTCCGGCATACAGAATATTCGGTTTGTTTAACTGATTATCAGTATCAGAAATACTGCCCGGAGCTTTAGGCACAGCAACAGGCTCACCTGTAAGAATTGATTCATCCGCAAATACACCGGTTGATTTTATTATAACACAGTCGGCAGGTATTCTGTCACCTGTTTCAAGTTCAATTATATCACTTGTGACCAGTTCATCGGCGTTTATAGCTGTAAGCTTTCCGTCACGGTATACACGTGCAGTAGGGGATGTGATTTTTTTTAATGCTTCAAGTGTTTTTTCTGTTTTATACTCCTGAATAAATCCGAGTATTGCATTTAGCAGGACTATTAAAATAATAGTCACCGAGTCATATATTTCCCCTAGCATTACCGAAATAACTGTAGCTATGAGCAATATGGCGACCATTATATCTTTGAACTGGTTTAAAAATATTTTCACAGGTTTTGATTTTTTGTCTTCTGAAAACGTATTGTATCCGTTTTTATCAAGAAGCTTTTGTGCTTCGGCTGTTGTTAATCCTGTCAATGTACTGACCTCCTGTTATTTGTATGTCTTAGTTAAGATATATTCAGATAATAGGATAAGTATAACCGTTTTTAACAATAATACCGATTGTTTGTTAAGTGTTGAAAACTCTGTGGAAAGTGTGGAGAAACTCAAAAAACATAATCTAAAAGAATTATTTTTCACATAATATTTTGCAAATTTTATAATGTTAACTACTAAACCAACAGTTAACAGAGCAAATTGGTGTTGAAAGTCTGTTAACGAAATGAAATAGTTTTAAACAAAGAAAATGAATAATGTTTAAAAATTCGTTGAATTTATATTCAATTCTAAAATTTCTGATGTAATATTAATGTACTAATAATTACAGAATTATTTTAAAATGTAATAAATTTAAACAATAATAAAGAGTTATTGGTTTAATGATTTTTAACATTAAACTGGAGCTATATTTTTTGAATCTGGAATGATAGGAAAAAATAAAGTTTATAAACTGTAAAATAATTGATTTATAAATATTTTGATGGTATAATTAAACTATTACATTATGAAAGCAAAAAATTATATGAATAAAAATTTATTACCGGCATTGACTTCTCGGTTTTTTAATGCCCAATAATTTCTCGGCATTTTTATAAAAAATAAGCTCCTTCTCCTCATCTGAAATATTAAGAGCATTTATCATTTTTATTTCATTCAACGGTGTATCCCATGGGCAGTCGCTGCCGAAAAGTATTCTGTCTGCTCCGTGTTTTTTTATTATTCTTGTAAGCTGCTCCTGAGAAATCTGGCCGGCAATAACGGATACATCAAAAAACAGGTTTCCTTTCTTTCCTGCAAGATATTCTTCAACGAGATCCCATTTGTACATACTGCCGCCGTGTGCGAGTATCATGGTCATCTGCGGAACACGGTCAAATGCACGTGCTGCAGCATCTGGCATACAGTGGATGTTATCAGGTGAAAGAGGGTCGTAGCCTGAATGGATAAGTACAGGCAGGTCAAGCTCTGCACATTTCTTATAAACAGGTATTACATTTTCATCATCAACGTAAAAATCCTGATAGTCAGGATGGAGCTTTATACCGTACAGCCCAAGGTCCTTTATTCGTTCAAGCTCCTCAAAAACTTCTTCAGCCATAGGGTGCACACTTCCGAATGAATAGAAAAAGCCGTTATTTTGTGAAGCGGCCCAGTTGTTTATAGTTGTCTGCTGGCTTGGCTTTGTAGCGACAGGGAGCAGTACAGCACCGGAAATGTTACATTCTGTGAGTTTGTTTTTTAGTCCGGCAATTGTCCCGTCTGTTACCGGCTTCAATCCTGTTTTTTCAGCTGTAGCTGAAAGCTTGCTCATGGCACGTTCTGCAATATTATCCGCAAATGCATGAACGTGAAAATCAATATACATGATATAATCATTCCTTTCATTTATAATTATATCATATAGTTGTATTCTGTTCAATATTGACTGTCGTAAAATCTGGAATACAATACCCAGATTAAATAACAAAAAACCTTGTATTTCCTGAGTCTGTAAAGAACTGTAATATGAATTTTCAGGCTGAAAGCATTCTCAACAAAAAGGAATAAAAGAAAATAGTAAAATTGCTGAAGTTAAGAAAATTGTAAAAAAAAATGTCGATTTTTACGCAAATTATACGTTTATATATACAGAGCAAAAAATTATGCTCTGTATATATAAACGGAGGGGAAGCAATCATTATTTCAGTTACGGTATCAGAATTCGTTCTGAAAATTACATCACGAACATAAGAAAACGATAACCAGAGCTACTTGTAGATGAAATTAATGATTATGTGCGAGTGTTAGAATATGTAGTAGGTCCGTCTGTACCTTCAATCGAAAGGGGCTGAAATCCAGTTATAATTGATTATACGGTCATGTCAGTAATTCAATCGGTATATATCGTTTGAAAAAATTTAGCAATCAGAAATGCTTTTTAATCAAGTGGTTATATGGCTCGTTTATAATACAAAGTTTAAATAAAATCATTAATTTTTCGTATTTGTTATTTAACAAGTGATTTCTGTTACATACAATACCGGTAGAGGAAAATTAAAGATATTATTTAAAAGATAACCTTAAGTGAGTTAAAAAATATATAAAACAACCCGGATTATAAGCAAGGCTGAAAATAAAATATATAAATGTCAAAGGAAATAGTTGGATAAAAAGATGCGGTTTTTCCTTTGGCATTTATAATTTATCGTGCCTGTGTACACAGATATGGGATTTATCACTTATTGCAATGGTAACAGATGCTCTGAAAATAAGAAAGCGAAATATTTATTAAATATAACAACACAGAGCTTTGAAGCAAATAATAAAATAACAACAAAAAAATTTCAATTTACTATTGCAATTTACTCTGAATATTGTTAAAATATTAGTTGTAGATATTAACGAAATAATATCAAAAAAATATTTGGAGGTGCGAAAAGATGGCTTATAAGATTTCTGATGAATGTATTTCATGTGGTGCTTGTGAGGCAGAATGCCCTGTAAGTGCTATATCAGCAGGTGATGATAAGTATGTAATAGACGCTGATACTTGTGTTGATTGCGGCGCTTGTGCAGGTGTATGTCCTGTTTCAGCTCCAAACGCTGAATAATTAAATACATCATTTAAGGATAATGATCTCTGAAGTAAAGCTTTAGGGGTCTTTATTTTTGCATTTTTTTATATAATAATAAACAACTGTAATATTTTCTATTGAATTATTGATAGAATAATGATAGAATATATATATGTACAAATATACAGGTCGGAATCGAAACAGGAGGAAGTTCATGAAAAAAAGAATTGCTATATTATCTCTTATTTGTATGCTTACAATAAGCAGTGCAGCAGGATGTAATGATAAGAAAAAAACAAAGGTTATAACAAATACAGATGGTGCAATCGTAACTGAAAAAAAGGTTATTGAACCGGGTGTTGAGTATACCGCAAAGCTTGGCGAAGAATTCAAATATGAAAAGAAGAATATTAATATCAAATTCCTGGAAATAGCTCAGACTGTAGAATCAAAAAACGACACGGTCAACTATGCATTTGTTTTTCAGGCAACAAATAACGGATCTGAGGATATCACAATCTGGATGCTCGATGATTTCAGGATAACAGTAGACGGAAAACTTCTGACATATGATGAAATGTTCTCTGCACTTTCAGCTGCAAATGCTGCAATGGTATATCCTGATTATAAAAAATATGATTCAAAACTTGCTTCCGGTGAATCCATAACAGGGTTTGTTCCGTTTGAAATCACAGGTGACTGGCAGAATATGATTTTAGAATATACACCTGATTCTGAAAATTCAAATGATTACATCCGTTATGAAGTAAGTCACAGTGACGTAGTAAATAAATTTTAATGGTTAAAATAAAAAACTGTAATGAAAAGATTTAATTCCTTTCATTACAGTTTTTTTATTTGTTTTTTATTCAATAGTAATTGATTTTATAACCTGTGGTTTTAACGGTTTATCAGAGCGGTCAGTATCTGAATCAGCTATTTCATCAACTGTTTCTATTCCCTCAACTACTTTTCCGAATGCAGCATATTGTCCGTCAAGATATGAAGCATCTTCATGCATTATGAAAAACTGTGAACCGGCTGAATCAGGCATTGAAGATCTTGCCATTGAAATTACGCCTCTTGTGTGTTTAATATCATTATCGACACCGTTTGAAGCAAATTCGCCTTTAATATTCCATCCTGGACCGCCCATACCTGTACCTTCAGGACAACCTCCCTGAATCATGAAGCCCGGAATAACTCTATGAAATATAAGACCATTATAAAAGCCCTGTGTAACAAGCTTTTCAAAATTGGCAACTGTTATAGGAGCCTTGTCAGGATAAAGCTCAAGTTTGATTTTTTTTCCGTTTTCCATTTCGATAACTACCATCAATAAACTCTTTTCTCCGCAAATATTAGTTTTGTTTATTAGCTGTACACCTTTGCGGCGGTATATAACACAACATAGTATTATTATATAATATTTTTTATTTTATTGCAATGAATATATATATAAAATCAGTGAAAAATATATATGTTGCAGAAATCAAAATGAAAATTATTGAATAAGGTCGGCTGTTAATGCAGCATGACAGATTAAAATAACTGTGAAAGAAGTGATATAATGTCTGGAGAATCATTCAGAAATACATTTATTTTTTCATCTCCGCCGTCTGTAAAGTCAGCAGCCAGCGTTGTGGGTGGAAAAGAAGCTGAGGGTCCGCTTGGAAAATACTTTGATATTTGCGAAGAGGATTCACATTTCGGTGAGGATTCATGGGAAAAAGCCGAGAGCAGGCTTCATAAAACCGCAGTTCAGACTGCACTGAAGAAAGCAAAGATAGATGCAAGCGAAGTTAATTTTATGTTTGCAGGTGATCTTATAAATCAATGCACCGGCACTACCTATGGTATAAGAGATTTCAATATACCTTTTTTAGGAATATACGGTGCGTGCTCTACAATGGCAGAGGGACTGCTGTTATCATCAATGATGGTAAGTTCAGGATATGCTAAATATTCATTGAATTCAACATCATCCCACTTTTCAACGGCAGAAAAACAGTTCCGGTTTCCCTTGTCATACGGAGGCCAAAGGACGCCATCAGCACAGTGGACATGCACAGCCTCCGGTGCGGTTATATTGTCCGCCGAAAAATCAGCCCCCTATGTGCTTGGAGGTACAGTAGGAACGATAATTGATTTTGGTATTACAGACGCAAATAATATGGGCGCTGCTATGGCACCTGCAGCAGCGGACACGATAACCAGACATCTTGAAGCTACGGGGACATATCCGTCTGATTATGATGCAATTGTCACAGGTGACTTAGGGATAACAGGAAGCGATATTCTTTGTGATATTTTGCTTAAAGAGGGAACAGATATAAGAAACGTCCATAAAGACTGCGGAGTTATGATATTTGACGGAGATAAACAGGATACACATTCGGGAGGGTCCGGATGTGGTTGTTCTGCAAGTGTTTTATGCGGATACTTTATAAATAAAATACAATCAGGGGAAATCAATAATATTCTGTTTGCGGCAACAGGCGCACTGATGTCTCCGATGATGGTACAGCAGGGAGAGTCTATTCCTTCGATATCACATCTGGTTCATATTTCTTCTGATATAAACTTCTATAACAATAAAAAAACGGGGAATTAATGATATGGATTTTGTTTATGCATTTTTAATAGGTGGTCTGCTTTGTGCTATAGGTCAGGTATTGATTGATTATACAAAGCTGACTCCTGCAAGAATATTGGTGGCATTCGTTGTATCAGGAGTTATACTTTCTGCTTTGAATCTATATAAGCCAATCATGGATTTTGCAGGTGCAGGTGCAAGTGTTCCACTTACAGGTTTCGGACATCTTCTTGCTGAAGGAGTAAGGAAGGGAGTCACAGAAAAGGGTATCCTGGGAATATTTACAGGCGGACTGACTGCTGCCTCAGGGGGTATTTCAGCTGCAATTATTTTTGGTCTGGCTGTATCACTTATATTTAATCCTAAAGATAAATAATTTTCAGGATAAGAGTCTGAATAAAAAATGTTCCACGTGGAACATTTTTTATTCAGAAAATCCAATGTCAGACTTTATAAATAGCATGGCAGAATATCCGCTTTGCTATTTTTTTATTACTATTCAGCTGCTACGGTTAAGTTATTAATATGACAGAGATTTTAAATCATCACGAATTAACCGGGCTTTATGGTCGTGCCTTTGACCTTCGGACATATACCTCTGGTTGAATATTAATCTAATCCAAATCTATAATTCGGCAAGCTTTTTTACAGATACAAATATATCTGAAATCTGATACCAGGTTGAGAAATCCACACTGCCGGTCTGAGGTAAGCCGAATATCTCCTGAAATATCTTTACTGCATTACGCGTCTGCTCGTCGTAAAATCCCGTAACCGGAAGCTTTGGTATTTTCGGAAAATTATTTGATATTGCGTTGAGCTGTTCCTGAATTGTTCTTACATCGTTACCTGAACTGCCGTCAGTAAGCACTATACCGCCGTATGAATGGGGGACTCCCGCAACTTTATTTGCAGTATCAAGATAAGTATCGTAGCCGTAATAACTTTTTAATATGTCAAAAGCCGAATAACCCTTATCACCTAAATCCTTTGAGCCCCACTGATACATACCTTTTTCACACATATGCCGTTTACCGTCACAGTATTGAGTTAGAAGAGGCTGTCTTATATCAGGTTTTGTAAGATATGTTGAAAATATTTCATCAACAATTACGGATATTTCATCAAAAATATTTCTGCCGAAGTTAAATGCCTGGTCAAATGCAGTTGAATTGGTTATTGTATAATCATATCCTTTTCCACGATACCATTCAGTATAGACACGGTTAAGGGTAAATGAAATAATTGCAATTACATTTGCTCTGATAGTTTCAACAGGCCATGTTGAATAAATCTCACTGCTGGCAACATTTTTAATATAATCTTTATATGTTACCCAGACATTCTGAGCGTTTGCATTGCTTGGCGTACCAAGATGTACAACTACATATTCCGGAACGACAACGTCAGGTAAAACTACATACCCATAAGAATCCGGAAGCGGCTTTACTTCGCTTTCGATAATTTTAGGAGAATATACACCCCACAATACAGGCTCTTCAATCAGGAAGCGCTGAATTGACGGAGCGGTATCGATGCGGTAATTCATAGTTGCATTCTGAAGTGCAGTGCTTGTAGAAAAAATCTGCACTCCGTAAAATACCGTCCTGTCAAATCCGTCGGCATCAATAAAAACATTGTACTCTGAATAAGGCTTCTGACTACTGTATTCAAGGGAGTATTCAACCGGCGGTGCCGGAAGCTCGACAGTCGGTGAATTACCTGATGAATCAGTACGAAACTCCTCTATGGTTTTTAAAGAATCCCTGTCTGTAATTGTGACTTTCGCATTGTCTATCGGCATACCCACACTTTTAGCATAAACATTAACTTTTAATTTCCCGATGTTATTATTCATATTAGTATCACCCCTTTCATAAAATAATATGTAACAGGAATAAACTTTGTGACAAATGATAGGGTGATAGAATGATGTTAGATAATACATACACGGAATTAATTGTTAAATTCAGCGGAGATATTATCGGGATTATCAGCTCATTAGGGGGATTTACCGAAATTATCGAATGTAATTATGCTATAGTTACCATACCTATTAATCAGGTCAATAATCTTTATAATTATAAAGAAATTGAATATTTTGAGGCTTCAAAAAATGTTACACCAAACGGTACACTTCATAGTGAGATGGGTATTGCCGGAATTCTGCCGATAAAATCAATAGAAAGAAATTTAAACGGGAAAGGAGTTATTGTCGGAATAATTGATTCAGGAATAGATTATAATCATAATGATTTTATAAACAGCGACGGAACGAGCCGGATTATTTACTTATGGGATCAGTCAATAGACGGGAATAATCCGCCGGGATTTATTTATGGTTCGGAATATACATCAAGTGATATAAATATGGCGATAAAAGAAAGTGATCCGTATTCTGTTGTACCAAGCCGGGATTTAATAGGTCATGGTACTGCGGTTACAGGAATAGCTGCCGGAAACAGCGGAATTGCCTCACAGTCTTTAATTATTTCAGTAAAGATCGGAAGTAATAATGCAGCAAAGACTACCGATATCCTCAGGGGAATAAAATATATTACAGATAAATCAATGGAACTTAATATGCCTGCTTCAATTAATATCAGCTATGGTATGAATGAGGGTTCTCATACGGGTAAGTCATTATTTGAACAGAGTATAAATTCAATGTGTAACAAATGGAAAATATCTATATCTGTTGCAATGGGCAATGAAGGAAGTGCAGGTCATCATTTCAGTGCTATGATAAAAGCAAATCAGACAATTGAAGCTGATTTTGCATATCAGGCATTCAGTAAAAATTTATATATTGATATATGGAAAAGCTTTAACGATAATATTGAATTTGAACTTGTTACACCTAACAGGTTATCGTCAGGCACATTATACGCCAAGGACCAGATGAAGCTGATACGATTTGGCAGCATGTATATTATAATGAACTACAAACCTATTTCGCACTATAGCAGAAGGCAGGAAATTATCTTTACATTCAGCGATGAAATTGAAGGTTTTATCCCTGGAATATGGAAGCTTATTATAAAATGTACCTATGCCGTTGACCAGAAAATAAATATATGGCTGCCGACAGTTGCTGAAGTAGGCAGCAGTACGGCTTTTTTAAACTCTGATAACCTGCTTACACTTACATTGCCGGCAACTGTTGACAGAGTAATATCAGTAGGGGGATATAACTCCGCAATCGGGAGTCTTGCATTTTTTTCAGGAATGGGGGATGAAAACATAGGCAAGCCTGACCTTGTGGCGCCGGCTGTCAATATATATTCATCAAAGGTAGGCGGAGATTATGATGCTTTTTCAGGTACGAGTATGGCGGCACCGTTTGTATGCGGTTCAGCTGCTCTTATGATGGAATGGGGAATTGTAAATGGTAACATGCCGTTTCTTTATGGAGAGAGTCTTAAGGCCTATTTAATAAAAGGTGCAGACCGGAGTCAGAGAAGGGAATATCCTGACTTTGGCTGGGGATACGGGATTCTGGATCTTGAAAATACGTTTACATTGTTTGATTAAATTTATAATTGGAGGAAGAATTTTATGGATGGACCAACAGTTGATTTTTTTTATCGTGATGATGTGTTTGATTTTATAGTCAGACATTCACAATACATTGAAAGCTTTGCTGACAATAAAGAT
The DNA here is from genome assembly GCA_023458875.1 of Bacillota bacterium. Lineage (GTDB taxonomy): Bacteria > Bacillota > Clostridia > Oscillospirales > Ruminococcaceae > HUN007. The sequence continues at coordinate 48,164 of JAEWXO010000051.1, forward strand.
GTTATTGTGGCAAAAACTTTATCGGGAAGATATGATATCTGTTATACAGAGAATAAAAATATAGACGAAATAAAAAGCGTTCTGGGAACAGGTGCTATAAGCGCGGCATCGATACTTCTTGGAATAGGCAGTATTCTTCATCTGGAGTCTTCCGGAATTATTGCTGTTGAAAATCATCCATATATCGACTTGTTCGGGCAAGGTGTAATTATCGGATTTGTTGATACAGGAATCGATTATACTCAGGATGTCTTCAAATATGAGGACGGATCAAGTAAAATTATATCCATCTTCGATCAATCACAAAAAAGTGAAAATCCAGTGGATGGATTCAGTGTCGGAACAGAATATACCAGAGAACAGATAAGCGCTGCATTGGCCTCTGATAACCCGTATGATATTGTTCCGCAAAGAGATACTTCAGGACACGGAACGTTTCTGGCTTCAGTTGCAGCCGGCAGAAGAATATCAGAGGATTTCAGCGGAGCTGCTCCGGATTGTGAAATAATTGCTGTCAAGCTGCGAGAGGCCAGACCGTTTTACCGTGAGCTGTATGCTATACCGGATAATATTGAGAATGTTTATGAATCAACTTCAGTTATGGTTGGTATCGATTATATTATTCAAAAAGCAAGGCAGCTTAGAAAACCGGTTGTTATCTGCCTTGGACTTGGCAGTAACTCAGGGTCACATGACGGGTTCAGTCTTTTTGAAGAATATTTAAGCGGAGTTTCTAACATTCGGGGAGTATGTATTTGCAATTCATGCGGCAATGAATGCCAGGCCCGTCACCATATGGCAGGCAAGATTGAAGAGGGCACCAAGACAGCCAATATTGATATCAAAGTCGGAGAGGACGGAGGAAACATATATCTGACGATATGGAATTCTGCAAGTGATAAAATGTCGGTTTCATTGATTTCGCCTACAGGTGAAACTGTAGGCCGTGTGCCTTCCCGTATTGGATTTGAGGTTTCGCATCAATTGGTGCTGGAACCGGCATTTGTGTCAGTTGAATACCATTATCCTGTAGAGGGAACCGGTGATCAGCTTACTCTGGTAAAAGTTATTAATGCTACTCCGGGAATATGGACTTTTACATTATACGGTGATCTGGTGTTAAACGGTACATTTAACTGCTGGCTTCCTATTACCAGATTTGGCACTAAAAATATTGAGTTTCTTTCAGCAACACCATATGGTACAATAACGGTTCCCGGAACAATGCTCGGGGGAATATGCTGCGGTGCATATGATCACTTAAACAGAAGCCTTTTTTTTGAGTCTTCCTGGGGTCCGACACGTTCTCTTGCAATGTCGCCTGACTTGGTTGCACCGGGCGTAAGAATAAGCGGCTATTATCCTACAGGCCCCGGAGCAATGAGCGGAACAAGTGTTGCCTCTGCTATAACGGCAGGTGCATGTGCACTTGTAATGGAGTGGGGAATTGTTCAGGGTAACGATCCATCGCTGAGTACATATCAGATCAGAGCATACCTGATAAGAGGGTGTACAAGAAAAGAAACAATTTCATATCCTAATACTCAATGGGGATATGGTGAGTTAAACCTTATGCAGACCTTTCTGCGTTTAAGAGAGACACTTTACTGAAACGGTTTTGTAATATACCAGAATAAATCACAAACCCCGGAGAAAATTCTCCGGGGTTTGTGATTTATTAGCTTTTTAGAATCTTTTGCAGGTCATGCTCGGGTGTGTCAATCGGTGTGATTTGATATGTGTCGACCAGTGTTTGCAACACACCAGGGGATACAAAGGCGGGGATGGTCGGGCCAAGGTAGATATGCTTAAGCCCGAGGTGCAAAAGCGAAAGGAGAATGCAGACCGCCTTTTGTTCATACCACGAAAGCACCAGTGTAAGCGGCAGATCATTAACATCACAGTCAAATGCATTGGAGAGGGCTATCGCAATCTGGATGGCGCTGTAAGCGTCATTGCATTGTCCGCAGTCGAGAATTCTCGGAATCCCCTCAATTTCACCCGAATCCAGGTCGTTGATGCGGTATTTTCCGCAGGCGAGTGTCAGAATAATTGTATCGGGCGGTGTAAGCTTTGCAAAATCCGTGTAGTAGCTTCGGCTGGATGAAGCACCGTCGCAACCACCGATCAGGAAAAAGTGGCGGATCTTGCCCTCCTTAACAAGCCTTACGATCTTGTCAGCGTTTGAAAGAACCGCGTTACGGGCAAATCCGGTCACCACCGTATCACCGCCGTTCATACCCGTCATATGCCGGTCTTCATCGTATCCGCCGAACTCGATTGCTTTATTAATGACTGGCGTAAAGTCCTTGTCTTCCCCGATGTGTACAAGCTCCGGGTAGGACACAATGGATGTCGTAAATACACGGTCACAGTAGCTCTGACGTACCGGCATAATGCAGTTTGTCGTAAACAGAATTGGTGCAGGAATATTATGAAACTCTGACTGCTGGTTTTGCCAGCCTGTACCAAAGTTTCCCTTTAGGTGCGGATATTTTTTGAGCTCCGGGTAGCCGTGTGCGGGCAGCATTTCACTGTGTGTATAAATGTTGATGCCCTTGCCTTGTGTCTGCTCGAGCAGTAGCTTTAAATCATGAAGATCATGACCGCTGACAACGATAAACGGCCCCTTTTCAATTGTCAGCGGAACCTCAGTGGGTACAGGGTTTCCGTACGCTTCTGTGTTTGCAGCGTCCAGCATCGCCATACACTTTAGGTTGACTTCACCGGTTTTCAGAACAAGAGCTAAGAGCTTATCCGGATTCTTCTCTCCGGCAATGCTGCGCAGCGCCTCATAGAAAAAGCTGTTGACCTCAGCATCCGTCTTGCCGAGTACCATGGCGTGATACGCATATGCCGCCATGCCCTTGACGCCGAACAGCGTCAGAGATTTGAGCGACCGGATATCCTCGTGCTCATCCCATAGCTCTGCCATATTATAATCCTCAGCACGCTCTGCGTTTATTCGGCCCTTTGCCTTTTCAATTTCGGTTTTCAGCTTCTTGATCGTTTCGTTATTGAAATTCACATTAGTGACAGTGGTAAAAAGCCCCTTGAGCATCAGCTCATCCGTTTGCTGCGTGGGTCTGCCCGATTCTGCTGATTTTGCAAGCCCGATTAAAGCACCGACAAGCTCATCCTGATAATTGGCTGTATCTGCTTTTTTACCGCAGACACCGACCTTGCCCTCACAGCCTGTATTGTGTGCTGTTTGCTGGCATTGAAAACAAAACATTTCGTTCATGGTATCCCTCCAAAATGATTAAGATATACCCTTATTATGTGACGCACCGGTGGGTTTATTCAGAAAGTAAAAAAGAGGGGAATTCCTGAACGGAGGCAATCCTGCGGATTGCCTATGCTTGTCAAAAACAGAACTTTGAATTTTTTTATAAATTAGTATGCTTTACCCCAGTATACCATAGTAGATGCCGGTTTTCCGCAGCATACACATGTATCGGAGATATGCTCCTGAGTTTCAGGAATACAGCGTGAGCCCACGCCTGTTTTTTCTTTTACCATGTCTTCACATGCTTCATCTCCGCACCACATAGCCTTGACAAATCCGTCACCTTTTTCGGCAAGTGTTGAGATGATTTCATCCATGGTTGTGCATGAATATGTTCTGTTTTCTCTGTTTTCAAGTGCCTTTTTATAGAGACCGTCATGAACCTCCTGAAGCTTAGCATTTACTGCTTCTGCGAGTGAGTCAAGACTTACAGTTGTCTTTTCACCGTTATGACGTGTAGCGAGTACGCATTGATTATTTTCAATATCCTTAGGACCTATTTCGAGTCTTACAGGGATACCCTTCATTTCATATTCTGCAAATTTCCATCCTGCAGAGTTATCTGTATCATCAAGCTTTACGCGGATATTCTGAGCCTTTAACATAGCTGCGATCTCTGACGCTTTTTCAAGAACGCCTTCTTTATGCATTGCAACAGGAATAATTACAAGCTGTACAGGAGCAACAGCAGGCGGAAGAACAAGACCGTTATTGTCACCGTGAGTCATGATTATGGCACCGATAAGACGTGTTGTAACGCCCCATGATGTCTGATGAGGGTTTACCTTTTTATTTTCTCTGTCTGTATATTCGATTTCAAATGCCTTTGCAAATCCGTCACCGAAATAATGTGATGTTCCTGCCTGCAGTGCTTTTCCGTCATGCATAAGAGCTTCAATAGCATAAGTTGAAACAGCACCGGCAAATTTGTCACTTTCTGTTTTTTTGCCCTTGATAACAGGCATTGCAAGAGAGTTCTCACAGAAATCAGCGTAAACATTGAGCATTTTTTCTGTTTCAACAATTGCCTCTTCAGCTGTAGCGTGAATCGTGTGGCCTTCCTGCCATAAAAATTCTCTTGAACGGAGGAAAGGACGTGTTGTTTTTTCCCATCTTACAACACTTACCCACTGGTTGTAGAGCTTAGGAAGATCTCTGTATGAATGAATAATATTTGAATAATGCTCACAGAAAAGTGTTTCGGATGTAGGACGCACGCATAGTCTGTCTTCGAGCTTTTCGCTTCCTCCATGAGTTACCCATGCAACTTCAGGTGCAAAGCCTTCAACGTGGTCTTTTTCTTTCTGTAAAAGACTTTCAGGTATAAACATAGGCATGCATACATTTTCATGGCCTGTTTCCTTGAATTTAGTATCCAGAATATGCTGGATATTTTCCCATATTGCATATCCGTAAGGACGGATTACCATACATCCCTTAACGCTTGTATATTCGATAAGTTCTGCTTTTTTAACGATATCGGTGTACCATTTTGCAAAATCCTCATCCATAGAAGTAATGGCTTCAACCATTTTTTTATTGTTATTATTTTTGCCCATTTACAAGTCCTCATTTCCATTATTTTTATTGTCATTTTCCTGATTATTCTTATCGTCATCGGGTCGCGGTTCAAATGCACTTCGGACTGAGTAAAGGCGTTGATCCTCTTCCTGTCGTTTTTTTCTGCTGTTTTGTGATAATGCGTCTATTTTTTTAGCAAGCTTTGGAGTAAGCAAGGTTACTACATATAAAAGCACAAATATCAGGAGCATTTTGCCCATAAACCAAAATGAAATAGTTATGTCACAGTAATATATAATTAACACCTCTCAATCCCATACAAAATACATACATAATATAATTATATCATATTACGTCTGAAAATCAAGAATTTTTCAGAGAATAAAAAAGTAAGCAGACAGATTCTCTGAATATCTGTCTGCTTACTGAATAAACTGCTTTGAATCAACTAAAAAATACTGTGTCTGTCGTGACTAGCTAAGATATTTTTTAAATATTGTAACTGCACCGGCAGCTGTAGCAACATATCCCATTATGAGGTTAATCATAAACTCTACTCTGACACCAGAAATTTTGAGAAAATCTGAAAAGCTGGAATAGCATTCTTTGAATGTATAATATTCTTTAAGTCCGTCATGGATTGCAATGCAATATGAAAGCTTTGTTGCGAAATACACTAAAAAAATTACAAGTATAAAGCAGAATACATATCCAAAAATATTTATTTCTTTTGCAAAGAATTTGTATCCGAATAATATGCCTGCTATAAGAATAAATCCGGAAATAACTGCAATGTAACCGAGCTTACCTATAAGGAGCCAGATTAAAAAACCAGGTATGGCACCGAGAATTGCACCGATAACGCCTAATAGAATATTTTCATTTTCTGATGAACGGTATTGATCTAAAAAACTCATGGTAACTCTCCTTATGTATTATAATTTCCCAGAAATGTAGTAAAAAAATATGTCATATGACATTTTTGAAATAAAAATCCCCCTGCTGAAATAATCCGTATTAATGAATGAATTCAGCGGGGGGATAATAATCAGCTTAGTTTAAAAAATTAAGCCAGGCAAACGTTAACTGCTCTCTGTTTGCTGCTGTTCTTAGGATCAGGCTCTACGTCAAAAGTAACCTTCTGACCTTCACCTAATGTCTTGAAACCATCAGAAATTATAGCTGAGAAATGTACAAATACATCGTCTCCACCGTTGTCGTTTGAAATAAATCCGAATCCCTTGTCTGCGTTAAACCACTTTACTGTACCTTTGTTCATTGTTGTTTCCTCCAAAAAAAATATTTCATATTCATAAATAAAAACTCACATACTTTTGCAAATCATTTAACGGACAATGACTTACAAAAATATGTGAGATCAAAGCATCATGAATACAATTAGAAGTATACCACAGATTCATGATATTGTCAATAGTTTTTTAAAATATTTTTTTGAAATATTCTGCGAGGTTATTCTTACCCTTATGGGCTGATAGTAACTTCGTTGACATGTATTTTCAACTATGATATACTTTGTTTAGGAAAATATAGAATTGACATAAATTCTGATGCATGGGGAGGGTATTATGAAAAATAATGCGGATGCAATTATCAGTAATATAAATAAGGTTCTGGTGGGAAAATCCGAAACAGTAAACTTTGCAGTAATGACATTTCTTGCGGGAGGACATTTATTGCTTGAAGACGTTCCGGGTGTGGGAAAAACAACGCTTGCCAATGCGCTTGCGGTATCTTCAGGGTGTGATTTTTCACGTATTCAGTTTACGCCTGATACTTTGCCGGGTGATGTTACAGGAACATCTGTTTATGATATGAAAAGCGGGGAATTCCGGTTTATAAAAGGCTCGGTTATGAGCAATATAGTTCTTGCAGATGAAATTAACCGGACCTCACCTAAAACACAGGCAAGCCTTCTGGAAGCCATGGAGGAAAAGCAGGTAACTGCAGACGGAAAAACATACAGACTTGAGGAACCGTTTATGGTTATTGCAACGCAGAATCCGTCTGATTTTCTGGGTACATATAATCTTCCGGAGGCACAGCTTGACCGGTTTATGATGCGTGTTTCAATTGGTTATCCGGAGTTTGATGACGAAAAAAATATGGCTGAAAATTTTCTGAAAGGAATTACACGCGATATACTTGAGCCTGTTGCCTCAAAGGAGGATATTCTTCGTATGCAGGAGGAAACAGCAGCAGTAAAAATTGTTCCTGATGTTTCTTCATATATTGTAAGTATTGTAGCTTCAACACGACAAAATGAAAAGCTTCGTCTTGGTGCTAGTCCGCGTGCAACGCTTGCAATGATACGTGCTTCCCAGGCATCTGCATATATTTCGGGTAGAGATTATGTCACCCCTGATGATGTTCAACGTGTGGTATACAGTGTTCTTTGCCATAGAGTCGCTCTTTCGTCTGAAGCAAAAATGGAAAAAGCCGATGTGCATTCAGTTATAGAACGCATTGTACACAAAATCGGTGTTCCTGTGCTGTAGGGAGTAAAAAATATGGTTAAAAGAAGAATAGCAGCCGTCACAATAATAATTGCGACGGCAGTATTTGCATCATTTTTCGGTGGTGCAGCAAGGATACCGTTTTATATATCTTTGTTTGTACCTGTTTTTTCACTGTTATATACATTTTATGTATACATGAGATTCAGGATATATCAGGATGCTGAAAACAAGATAATAGTAAAGGGAGAAAAAACGCCGTATTTTTTTGTTTTATCAGACGAAGACTATATTGCCTATACGGATATCCGTGTGGAATTCCTTGAGGACTTTTCCACACCTCAGAATATGGAGCTTTGCCGCAGCTATTACCTTGTACCGGGTGAGAAAAATGAGTACAGAACCGAGATACTGTGCCGGTACAGAGGCGAATACAATATAGGCGTAAAAAGTGTTGTCGTGACAGATCTTCTTGGACTCATGCAGATACGTTATCCGGCAATGTGCAAGATAACCATGAGCGTATTGCCTAAAATTACTGATATAGAAAAGCTAACGCTTGAACCGTTGGACGAGGATGCAAAGCTGCTGAGGTTTTCACATAAAAGCAATATGGAGCCGCCCGACTGTGAAACAAGAAAGTATGTTTATGGCGACAGTATAAAACTGATAAACTGGAAAATATCAGCAAAGAGACGCGAGCTCTATGTCAGACAGAGCTCTGACAGTCAGAACAGCAGTATTGTTTTTTTTATGGATATGACACAGCTCAGGTATGACGGATATACACGTATAATAACGGAAGACAGGATTATTGAATCAGCACTGACAACGGCCAATTATCTGGTGAAAAAAAATGTGCCCGTCAGTGTGATTTATGAGCAGGACGGACTGATGACTGATAATATCACTTCTCCGGAACAGCTTAAGGAATTTTACAGGAAGTGTGCCGCTATCAGGTTTTGCGGAACACATTCTCCTGCGGAGCTGTGCATTATGTACAGAGAAAGTATAATGAACGGTTTTGTAATATTTTCGGTAAGTATTCTTACGTATGAGCTCTGTCAGGTATGTGAAAGCATTTTACGGCTTGGCGGAGATGCAGCGGTTATTCTTGTAGGGGAAAACGGTGCAGAATTGTCAGAAACATTTGACAAGAGAATTATTTTTAAAAAAATCCGTTTGTCAGATGAAGTATCGGATATACTTGGAGGGGTCAATGAACATTAAAAAAATTTTTTCCGATAATATGTTTATTGCTTTTTTTTCATTGTGTATGGTAATGCTTTCAGAAAGTGCGGTTCTGAGACTTTCAGATACCCATGCACCGTTTGCTGTAGGAATAACAGCAATTGTTTCTATAGTAGCGGCAGTTGTATATTATCTGAACAGAAAAAAGGTGCTGACATATATAGGCGTGACGGCAATAATATTTCTGATGTTATGGATATTTCGCATTACCGATGTTCCGGCAGCAGCATTTACGATAAATACTGCAAAACATTTTGTAACCGGCAGTACACTTAAACCAGGTGAAATATTTTTTGTAGCTTCGGTAATATCATTATCGTTTTCAGCTGTTATGTTTCCGCTGTTCAGAATCAGGTATGCAAGGTATGCAGCGGCGGTTGTGACTGCATTACTGCTTGTGTATTATGGAATATGTGAGGTTATGGTTGATTTTACTGAGGTGTTTTCCGTCTCGGGGATTATTTTACCGGTAATAACAGAACTTTTTCTGCTGATGAGATACAGAAAGAAAATTACGGAAAGATTAAATGAGGTTTTATCGTTTCTGTTGCCGATGTTTATGCTGTTTTCTGTTTTTATAGGTATTCTGCCTTCCTCTGATAAGCCTATGAGCTGGCAGTTTTTCATTAATATCGCATCAGGAATTGCGGATAAATGTGAGCAGCTTTTTAATGAGATAGTTTATGTTTTTAAAAGTGATTCATCAGAGTTCAGTATCAGTATGCAGGGCTTTTCCGATGAAGGCAATGTTTTCGGCGGCGGCCTGTCAGAAAACAGTTCGAGTCAGATGCGTGTAACATTTCTGACAACTCTGCGTTCCTCGACATATTTTACAGGAAATGTAAGTGACACATATACGGGTGACGGCTGGATCAGAAAAGGAAAGGATACTTTTTCAGAAAATGAACCTTATCTTGACTACTGCGAAGCAATGTTCGCATTTGAACGGGCAGGATATACAAAGAAGGACCTTAATAATTTTACTTCAAGGACATCCGTCACTGTAGTATACGATGACATTATTACAAAAACCATGTTTTATCCGATTAAAACATTTCACATATCAGGTTCAGACAGATATGATGCTTCCGCGTCTTCGGTAAAATTTAAAAACACGGCAAAAAACGGGGATTCGTATACTCTTTCTTATCTTGATATTAATTACCGTTCTGAAGAGGTAAAAAAAATTCTCGAAAAACCGTTTTCATATAATAATGCGGAGGGAATAAACGGGCATTCACTTGATTCAAAAATTCCGGATAAAACCGAAAATATACTCAGGAAACGTGCCTCATATATAAAGGAAACATATACGGAACTTCCGGATTTTATTACCCAGAGGACGTATGATCTTGCAGATGAGATAACAAAAAACAGTTCTGATGATTATCAGAAGCTATGTGCGATAGAGTCGTATCTTAACGGATATACTTATACAACGAAACCGGGGGAGGTTCCTGAAGGCTCTGATCCTGTGGATTATTTTCTGTTTGAGAGCGGAGAAGGGTACTGTACATATTTTGCCTCGGCTATGACCGTACTTGCAAGGTGCGAGGATATACCGGTAAGGTATGTGCAGGGCTTTATGGTCAACAGGAGTAAAATGAATTCAATGAAGGATCATCCTGTGGCAGGGACCGATGCACATGCATGGGCAGAGGCATATATTGAAGGAATGGGATGGATTCCGTTTGAACCTACCGCATCGTTTAACAGTTCGAGATACAGCTATTCTGATTACATGAATCAGAATACGTACCAGAGCGACTGGAACAAAAAGGAGCTTGCTCATGATGATATTCCGGATCCTCAGGATATAATTGATGAAAATAAAAGCAGCGGGAACAGTTCGTTATATATTATTGTTTCATGTACTTCTTTAGCGGGAATTATTATTCTTGTATTGTCCTACATTTTTATAAAAATTTTTATATTTATAAAGAGATACCGTAAAGGTACGGATACGGAGAAATTTATTAACTGTTACAGGATAATAATTTATATGTGCGAAAAAAGAGGTTATAAGCTGGGGCAGGGGGAAACTATCGACAAATTTTCCAAAAAGCTTTCAGATATGCTGCCGTATGATAAAATATCATTTTTAGAAATAACATATATATTTGACCGCATAAGATACGGCGGTGATGTGGCATCAGAGGATGAAAGCAGAAGCTGCGAGGAATTTGTGAGAAATATGTTTACGGAGATAATAGAAAACCGCAGTAAGATATCGGCGTTTTCCCTTTTTGCAGTGTATTGTCTTAAAAGGTAAAGCGCAGTGCATAATCCGGCAAGTTAATAATGGTTAAATGTGATGAAATTCTTCCGGATTTTATAAAATCCGGCTTAATGCTTTTATTTATCATAAAAGTTCATGTTTTATTTGTTGATTTACGCCAATAAATATAGTATAATGTGATATAAATATATAATTAATAAGCATTTATCTTAATTCAATAAAATGTTTTTGTCTGTTCAGGATGTAGAGTACTAAAAAATCATGCGTTTTAAATCCCTCCGCCGAACGTAGGATTTAAACTTAATGCTGAGCAGTAACAAAAGCTATTAGGAAATTCAAAATTATTTCAGCGCAAAAACAACCCCCTGAAAAACCAATATTTATTAAAGGAGTTGCTTGAATATGAAGTTCCGAAACAGACTTTTTGCTATTGCAATGGCAGTTGTTGTTTCATCGGCGGCGGGTATACCGTCTTATTTTGGCGTAAACTATGAGGATGATTTTAAAATTTATGCTGCAGAACAGGAGCCGTTACCTGTATTTTCTGCGGAGTCCGGATTTTATGGTGCTGATTTTGCGCTGACATTATCTGCGACCGGTGGTGATATCTATTACACAACCGATGGCTCTGATCCGTGTGACTCAAAAACTTCACAGCGTTACAGCTCTCCTGTCACTGTAAGGGACAGGACAAATGAACCGAATTTGTACAGCGAATATGAAGAAAACGAAACATCACAGTCTGTTTCACGCGGAACAGGATATAAAAAGCCTACATTCCGCGTAGACAAGGCAACTGTTGTCCGTGCTGTCGTGAAAAAAGCTGACGGTACATACGGAAGCACGGTAAGCAATACATATTTTATTACATCGGGAAATCTTTCGCAGTATAAAAATATGACGGTTGTTTCTCTTGTTACAGATCCTGATAATCTTTTTGATCCTGACAAGGGTATTTATGTAACAGGAAATCAGTATATAAGCTGGAAGAACAGCGGCGCCTACAATCCGACAAAGAGTGTGTGGGATACTGATAATATCACGAATTATTTTTCAAGAGGCAGAGAATGGGAGAGGCCGGCCGATATAACTATATTTGAAAAAGGTTCGGTTGCAGTAAAGCAGGGAATGGGCATCAGAACAAAGGGCGCATCTACAAGAAATGCTGCACAGAAGAGCTTCAATCTTTATGCGAGAAGTGAGTACGGAGAATCAAAAATAAAAAATCCTCTTATTCCGGGAAACTATTCGACTGAAGGAAAGCTTATTGAAAAATATGATTCGGTTTCACTTCGTTCTGTAGGTGATGAGGTAAGACTCCGTGACGGCTTTGCACAGAGGCTTGTACACGACAGAAAAAATATTACAACTCAGGATATGAAGCCGTGCGTTCTTTTCCTTAACGGAGAGTACTGGGGACTGTATGAGATGACCGAAAAGCTGTCTGATTATTTTATTCAGAGCAATTACGGCATTGACAAGGAAAATGTGGCCATGCTCAAAAACGGAGAACAGGAAGAGGGACCACAGGAGGAAACCGATAATTTCCTTAATTTCGCATATTCATACGCGCAGAAGGATCTGACTAATGATGCAAACTATAAAAAGGTATGCGATTTTATCGATATTGATTCAATGATTGAGCATTATGCAGCAGGTCTGTATCTCGGGACATATGACTGGCCGAATTATAACTTTGCTGTATGGAAAAATACAGGAAAAGTAATTGACGGCAATGAATACAGTGACGGAAAATGGAGATTTATCTCGTTTGACTATGACTATACAATGGGTGCTACTTATGACACATTTGGCGGTGTGGAAGGATACCAGTATGATAGCTTCCTGCATATGGACAAGTCGAAAAAAGGAGCACCTACAGGTCTGTTTGTTAAACTCCTGAAAAACGAGGAATTCAGAAACAAATTTGTAGCAGTATACTGTGATTATGCAAATGAAGTGCTGACTGAAAAAAAAGCAAACAGTATGGCTGATTACTATGCTGCAAATTATTCTGACCTTCTTGCCGGAACATTGTTACGCTGGTGGGGATTTTTCGGAGGTACACCTGACAGCCTGATACCATACTATAAAAGCAATTATCAGAATCAGACACTTAACGGAATAAGAACATTTTTCAAAAAACGAGCTGAATATACGCTTGAGGATATGAAGGAATATACAGGGCTTAAGGGAACGCTGCAGACTGTTTCGCTTCAGTCCGACGGAAACGGAAAAATACAGATAAACAGCATCATCCCGGATTTCTCTCAGGGCAAGTGGACCGGAAAATATTACAGCGACTGTCCTGTTACTCTGACGGCAATACCTGATGACGGTAAAGTATTTACAGGATGGAGCGGCGACGTGAGCGGCAACGGTACAACCATTACAGTAACACCGCAGCAGGCTCTGAATATCAAGGCAAATTTCAGCGACAGTGTGTCTGTAAAATATGATGTCAATGCAGACGGCATTTTTAATAGCGCAGATATTATAATGATGCAGAAATTTTTACTCGGTGCCGGTGCGCTTACCGACAGTAAGGCCGGGGATATGGACGGCAATGATATTATTAACATTGTGGATGTCTGTCTTATAAAAGAGGCACTGCTTGAATTGTAATCAGATAAGGCAGGGTTAAGAAAAAAGCAGTGAATAACCGGAAATCCGGTTATCCGCTGCTTTTGAGGTATCCGAAGGTCAAAGGCGCGACCGGAAAGCCCGGTCGATTCCGCAGAATCGAAATCCCTGCAAAATTAATAACATATCCGTAGTAGCTTAATAGTGATCTTTTGGGCTGTTTATGAATATAACTATTTTCTCTTTACAGCACGAAGCTCAATATACCCTCTTTCTCCTCGCGGTTCAAGCTGGATACGTGGATTTTCGTCATCCCACCTATATCCTATTATTGTCGGGTCATAACGGTCCATGGAATGCTGTACGGATGAGATGGCTTCACAATAATCCTCTTCTTTGAATGGTTCACCCTGAAACATGAGGTATTCTGCCGGCGGCAGGGTGATTATATCAAAGCCTTCAGGAACAGGTCCGTTGTAGTCCGGAGCTGCTTCCACGCCCTGAACGTATGAAGATGTGTTGCTTTTTCTGTATTTTTCAGTCAGCCAGAGGCATACAGGTTCACCGCAGAGTGAATCCATACTTTCAAGAATTCCCCACACATCACAGCCGACTTCTTCACAGTAGGAAAAATAATTATCGGCTGTCTTACCTCTTTTTATTATAACCTTACGTTCCGGCTTTGAGATAACCTGAATAAAAACACTTTGTAAATTTTCCATATTAATTGCTTCCTTTCTGAATTCTTTGAATTTGACTCCATAGGGGATGAAAAGAGTGATTGGAACAGGGTTTTTTGAATATTCGCCGGGATTACAGCCGAATTCACGCAGAAATGCTCTCTGATATCCGTCAATACTTTTAAATCCCATGTCATACGCAGCATCAGTTACACGGCAGTTTTCATGTTTAAGCTTAAGGGCCGATTCCGAAAGACGGAGACGTCGTATATAGTCGGTTGGTGTGAGGCCTGTATACTGACGGAACAGCCTGTATGAATGCCATGGTGAGAACAGTGATACCTTTGAAAGTGCTGACATGGTTATTTCTTTATTTATGTGTTCTCTGATGTAATCCTGCATGCGCTGGACAGCTGAAATCTGTTCGTTCATCTTATCATCTCCCTGTAATTAATATTATATATCAGAGTATAAAATAATACTCGACTTTTTTTGCTGTTAATAAAGGTTTGGGATTTAGATTCAGCACGAATCGACCAGGGCATTCCGATCGCCCAGGAACTTCGGGTATACGTCACTGTTGTATATTGAAGGTTGATAATAACTGAGCAACGTGGTATAATTTTTCTATACATCTATACAATAATACAGATATGAAAGAGGTTAACTTATGAATGGACAGGTAAGAGCGGATATAAAGACAGGAATGAATGTTAAAATTGTATTAAAGGCAGATCAGAGGACCGGGAAGCTTACAGAGGGGACTGTAGCTAAAATACTTACAAACAGTCCGACGCACCCTCACGGTATAAAAGTAATGCTTGCTGACGGTCAGGTCGGAAGAGTTCAGGAGATAATAGGATAGCAAAGGAAAAACAGAACTATATTTTGCGGAAAGGGTAACTTTTATGAATGCAATCAGGATAACAGAACTTACAAAATATTACGGTAAGGCAAGAGGGATAAAGGATGTTGACCTTACTGTAGAAAAGGGAGATCTTTTTGGATTTATCGGGCCTAATGGTGCCGGGAAGAGTACAACCATACGGATACTTCTGGGGCTTATAAATGCTACCTCGGGAAATGCTGAGATTTTCGGAAAAAACATTATAAGCAGCAAGCAGGAAATACTGTCAGGTATAGGTTATCTGCCGTCAGAATCAATGTTCTACAACGGAATGAAAGTAAAGGATATTATTAAATTTTCCGCGGATTTAAGAAAGAAAAACTGCGGGGACGAAGCGAAAAAGCTTTGTGAAAGATTACAGCTTGACGTGACGAAAAAAGTCGATGAGCTTTCCCTTGGAAACAGAAAAAAGGTTGCTATTGTCTGTGCCATGCAGCATAAGCCGGAGCTTTACATAATGGACGAACCAACAAGCGGACTTGACCCGCTTATGCAGAGAGAATTTTTCGAGCTTCTTAAGGAACGGAACTCGGAGGGCGCTACAATATTTTTATCTTCACATGTTCTTTCCGAGATACAAAGATACTGCAACCGTGCCGCTATTATAAGGGAAGGCAGAATTATAAAATCAGATACGGTTGCAAATCTCTCAAAGTCATATGCAAAGCGTGTGACACTTCATGGAGTCGATGCATTTCCACAGATTGAAGGAATGCGTGATGTTTATCAGCTTGCAGAAAGCATAAGCTTCCTGTATAGCGGGGATATTCAGGCGCTTATGCAGGAAATTGCGAAGCACAAGCCTGATGATCTTACGATAGCAGAGCCTGATCTGGAAGAGATATTTATGCATTTTTATACGGAAGGGGCAGAATAATTATGACTGTTTTGAAACATGAAATTAAACAGGGCAGAATTTCGTTATTAATATGGGCTGCCGCAATTGCAGGTCTGCTTGCATGCTGTGTTCTTATTTTTCCGGAAATGGGAAGTCAGATGGACAAGGTGGCTGAAATGTACTCCTCAATGGGCAGCCTGACAGCTGCATTTGGCATGGATAAGCTCAATATGGGTGAACTGCTCGGATTTTACGGAATTGAATGCGGAAATATTCTCGGACTGGGTGGGGCATTATATGCAGCACTTATAGGTATTTCTTCACTTGCGAAGGAGCAAAAGGATCATACGGCAGAGTTCCTTATGTCACATCCTGTGTCACGTGTAAGAATAATCACGGAAAAGCTTTGTGCGGTTTTATTGCAGATTCTTATTATGAATGTGGTTGTTCTGCTTATCACTGTTCTTTCGATTATTATTATAAAAGAAGCTCCTGACTGGGGAATTCTCGTTTTGCTTCACCTGGCTTATACTATCATGCAGATAGAAATAGCTGCGATATGCTTTGGTATTTCGGCATTTATTCGTCGTGGAGGAATAGGAACAGGACTTGGAATAGCGGCAATTATGTATTTTATGAATATTATTGCAAATCTTACAGACAAGGCGGAATTTTTAAAATACATAACACCGTTCGGATATACTGAGAGTGCGAATATTATTACAGAGAAAAGTATTGACACTAGAATGCTGCTGTTCGGCGCATCGTACACCGTCATTGCCATTGTGACCGGATATGTTAAATACTGCAGAAAAGATATTTCGTAAAAAATATTAAAAAAGCTATTGACAATGACGTTACGTTATAGTGTATATTTATAGTCAGATGGAGATGGTAAAATGAAATTATCAGTAAGTGAAATATCCAGGCTTACAGGCATAAGCGTCCGGACGCTGCATTATTATGATGAAATAAATCTTCTGAAGCCGTCATCTGTAGATAAAAACAACGGTTATCGTTACTATGATGAAAGGTCTCTGGAAAGACTGCAGGAAATATTATTTTATCGTGAACTTGATTTTTCACTGAAAACAATTTTACAGATTATTACGTCTCCCGGCTATAATAAAAAAGAGGCATTGTCGCAGCAGAAACACCTTCTGACACTGAAAAAGAAGCGTCTGGAAAGGCTTATAGAGGCTCTTGACAATGAACTGGAGGGAGAATATACTATGAAGTTTGACGAATTTAAAAACAGCGAATATGAGGAGGCAAGAGAGAAATATGCACAGGAGGCAAGCCGTAAGTGGGGAGATACTGATGCATATAAGGAAAGTCAGAAAAAGACAGGCTTATATTCCGATGAAAAATGGGAACAGGTAAATAAAGAAACAGACAACATTATGAGAGAATTTGCTGAATGTATGAAAAAAGGCGCATCCCCGTCAGATAATCAGGCTCAGCTTCTTGTGGAAAAATGGCGTAATTTTATTTCGGCAAACTATTATGAATGTACAAAGGAAATCCTTGCAGGGCTCGGGCAGATGTATATTGCCGATGAGAGATTCAGGGAAAATATCGATAAACACAGCGACGGAACCGCAGAATTTATCAGTGAAGCCATAAAGGTGTACTGTAGATAAATGTGAAAAGATAATAATATCTTACCGAAAAGAGCCGGGTTTAAAAACTAAGGCTCTTTTTCTATACTGTTTTTTGCTTTTTATGTAAAATCTGAATTTCAGGTCGGTTTATGTATGTTCCCTTATAATACTATAAATAATTCAGGATAAAATAAAGTTATTGACATTATTCCTTGTTTATAATATGATTGTTTATAACTGACGGTTTTACTGATATATTTTTCGGAATATATGTACTCCGGACAGTACTGCAAAATCTGCAGATTAAGTTTTAATAAAAATGAAAGAAGACTCACATCTATGAAAACAGTACGCATATGGTTTAACCATTGGTTCAGCACAGCTTACCACATAATAAATTTTATCAGACAGGATACCGAAACTAATTTTCACATTATCGGAAGCAGCAGTAATTATGACTCGATAGTAAAGCTTGCATGTGACGAATGGTATTCTGAACCGGATGAAGATGATTACATTAATTTTTGTATAAATTTCTGCAAGGAACATTCTGTCGATATATTTGTACCGCGCCACAACCAGCTTCTCATAAGCAGACACAAAGAAGATTTTGCGAAAATAAACGTAAAGCTCCTTGCCGATGATTATGACATATTATCTGTCCTTCACAGCAAAATAGCGTCATATCAGCTTTGGAAAGAAAAAAATATAGGTAATGTGCCGGACTACAGGATTATACGCAACGGAGATGACTTTGCGCGCGGGTACAGTGAGCTTTCACAAAAGCATAAACGTATATGCTTTAAATTCACAACAGATGAGGGAGGCACAAGCTTCCGTGTATTAGATAATGACGTATCACTGTTTAAAAGACCCGGATGCCGTATAAGCTATGAGCAGGCCATCACTGCAATTTCAGCATATGCGGAATGCCCTGAAATAATAATGATGCCCGTCCTTCCCGGTGATGAAATAAGCGTAGACTGCCTTAAAACAGAAACAGGGATAATAATGGTTCCAAGAATAAAAGGGAACACAAGAATAGAACAAATCAGATATGACAGGGAAATACTTGACACATGCGTTGACTTTTATAATAAAATAGGCCTTGAATGCCCCTGCAACATTCAGTTTAAGTATTCCGAGGACAATATCCCTTATTTCCTTGAAATAAACACCCGTATGTCAGGCGGTGTACAGCTTACATGTCTTGCATCAGGGATAAATATACCGAATATAGCGATAAACAAGCTTATTGGAATAAATAAAAGCTGGACTCCTGATTATACAGAAAAAAAGGTTACTCATATAGAAGCGCCTTTTCTTATAAGCTGATAGCAGAATATTACATTTTAGCTTATATTATTACGGAAATATTACCTTTTAAGTGAAACTATTGCATTATGCGCTGTAAATATGTATAATAAAATTATATCAGAAATATATCCGGCATTTGAGTCAGAAAAATATTTCCCATATTGATATGTTTTAAAATAAGCGGTTTGAAAAGCAACTTTTTAAATTTTGCTGTTTCCCTTTAAATATATTACTGCAAAATGTGGTATCAGTGCCTGTAGTCAGGTGCCGGTACCATATTTGTGTTAACCGCTGCTGTTCTTTTGTGATTAGAAACAGGTTTTTAATAAGCGTTTTCATTTTTTGAAATGGTATAATATTACAATAAAATGCATATTAGCACGGAGATTTTCCCCTTAGGGACAAACTATTGCAATGCCTTTTGTAAACATATATAATAAAATCATGCTAAGGAACACAAAACGCCGTAAGCAAAAAAACAATAATTTTATGGAGGATAATAAAATGAATATAATTTATAACGAATGCCTGGGAAACAAGAAACTGGTTTATACTGCCTTTCGCGAAAAGGATTCTGAAACAAATCAGGATACATACAGCATTTCTGTATGTGACAATGCTGCAAAGAAGGAAGCTGTTTTAAGGAATTTTACATCAAAAAAAGAAACAGCAGTTGATTTCATTGAATCACTTATAAGAAATACTGTTAAACCTGAATTTTTAAATGACATAGCAGAGGATTATCTGCTCGCTTAACTTCTGACATCTTCTTTTAAATATATTACTGCAAAATGCGGTACCGAAACTTATAACAAGGCTCCGGTACCGCATTTTATCTGTGGTGAAGTTTAAATATCCGAAATATTTATTTTGGTTTTGATGAACGTTTATTAGTATAAACAAACATTATTACAGACGCGGAACAGATTACGATATAACCTATAATGCTGTATCTGTCCGGTATCTGCCCAAGAAGAATATATGAAAGTACCATTGCAAAAATAATCTGTGAATAATCGTATACGGATATCTCCCTTGCCGGAGAATGTGAGTATGCTGCCGTAATTGAAAACTGTCCGCCTGAGCCGGCAAGTCCTGCACCGGTAAGAATAAGCATCTGACCAAGTGTCATATTTTTATAGCCGGTTATAAGAAATGGAAGTGTACACATACATGAAAATGATGAAAAGAAGAATACTATATAGGTACCTTTGACATTGCTCTTATTCAGCATACGGACAAATGTATATGCAGCACCCGCTGCTATACCGCCGGTAAGGCCTACAATAGTCCACATATTGAATTTTTCAAAGCTCGGCTTTATAATAAACAGCGAGCCTGCAAACGCAATAATAAGGCACATTATCTGAAACGGTTTTATTTTTTCTTTCAGGATAAAATACGAAAATATTATTACAAAAAACGGAGAAAGCTTGTTAAGCATTGAGGCATCAGCTACTAGCAGATTGTCAACTGCGTAAAAATTGCATACTATACCCACAGTCCCGAAAACCGAACGCAAAATAAGATGTATGAGGTTTTTCTTTTCGGGAACAATAGAAATGCGCTCTTTTTTTAGCATTATGAACGCGAAAATCATTGCTACTATGTTCCGGAAAAAGCTTTTTTGTATTGACGGTATATCATCGCCTGCAAATTTTACAAGAGTGTTCATAAGTGCAAAGCAGAAAGCCGCGCATATGATATATATAATTCCTTTGTTTTTTTCTGATATTTTTAAACTGTGCATTTTATATTACCTTCTCTGTTTTTCTCTTTAATATAAGTTTAGCACAAAACAAGGACTAATAACAGATTTAAATATGATATAAAAATTTATTTTTTTTTAAAAAACTATTGACATTTTAATATTTTTATTATATACTTAAAAAGTCACTGATGACAGTGATATATAAATGGCGGCATAGCTCAGTTGGC
Organism: Bacillota bacterium; assembly: GCA_023458875.1. Classification (GTDB taxonomy): domain Bacteria; phylum Bacillota; class Clostridia; order Oscillospirales; family Ruminococcaceae; genus HUN007. Next base: position 68,805 of record JAEWXO010000051.1, read on the forward strand.
TAGAGTACTCGGTTCATACCCGATTGGTCGTAGGTTCGAATCCCACTGCCGCTATTATATGGCCCGTTGGTCAAGAGGTTAAGACGCTGCCCTTTCACGGCG